>JAYRVL010000333.1:0-2482 GCA_041918575.1 Anaerolineae bacterium
CGTGGCGCGCGATCCGGCCCTGGCGCGTCGAGTCAAGGTCATCCATCAATCGCCGCCCTTCGGCATCCCGCCGGTCGTCGTGGGCGCGCATGTGCGGCCGCAGTTGCGCGCCTCGCTCTACGATCTGCTGCTCACCATGCATGGGGATGAAAGCGGACGCCAGGCTTTGCAGGCGGTCGGCTTCGATCGTTTCGTCCCCATCGAGCCGCAGGCGTATGACAGCGCCCGCAGTCTGATTTTCTCGGACCAGGGCAGCCCATGACCACGCAGCGGGATACGGCGGCGCGCTTTTGGCGGCTGGCAGGCGCAGTCAGTATTCGCACCAAGATTCTGGGGATCGTGTTGGCGCTCGTTCTGCTGCTGGGCGGCGGCGTCACTGCGCAGGTGCGCGTGGTCCTGACGCGCACCCTCATTCAGGAGTTGGGCGAGCGCGCGATCAGCCTGGCGCACGACGTGGCGGCGCGCGCCACCGACCCGCTGCTCATCAATGACACCTATGATGTGACGCAGCTCTTGCGCGCCACGGTGACCAACAACCCGGATGTGCGCTACGCCTTCATCCAGGATGCAGAGGGCCGCGTGGTGGCTCACACCTTCGGCGCCGGTTTTCCGGCCGGGCTGGCGGAAGTCAACCAGGTTGCGGCCGACATGCATCATCACCAGGTAGCCTTCGATATGGAGGATGGGGTGGTTTGGGATACGGCGGTTCCCATCTTCGACGGCAAGGCGGGCGTGGCGCGCGTGGGCCTTTCAGAAACGCGTATGCGGGCCACGGTGGATGCCGTCACCGCCCAGCTCGTTCTGACCACCATCGTCGTTTCGATGATCGGAATTGCCGCGGCCACGTTCCTGACCTGGCTGCTGACGCGACCGGTGCAGGTGCTCGTGCAGGCCACCGAGGCGGTGCGCCGCGGGGACTTCACCCCGCGCGTGCAGCGCTGGGCCGATGACGAGATCGGTCGCCTGGCCGACGCGTTCAACGCGATGACGGCCGACCTGGCGCAGGCTGAGGCCGACCGCCAGGAGCGCGACCGCCTGCGCAGCGACTATCTACACCGCATCATCCAGGCGCAGGAAGACGAACGCAAGCGCATTGCACGGGAGCTGCACGATGAGACCGGGCAGGCCCTGGCTTCGTTGATGGTGGGGCTGCGCAACGTAGACGAGGCGCCGTCGCCGGGCGAGGTTCGGCGCCGGCTGGGCGACCTGCGCCAGGTGGTTGCCGGCATCCTCGAAAATGTGCGCAGGCTGGCGCTGGAACTGCGCCCCTCGGTGCTCGACGATCTGGGGCTGGCCGCGGCCCTGCGACGGTACGCGCAGGATTACATGGCGCGCTTTCACACGCCGCTTGATCTGCAACTCAGCGGATTGGAAGGCAGGCGCCTCGATCCAAGCGTCGAAACGACCGTTTACCGCATCGTGCAGGAAGCGCTGACCAACGTGGCTAAGTATGCGCAGGCGCAGCACGTCAGTGTGCTGGTGGAGGCGCGCGACAGTTTGCTCACCGCGATCATCGAGGACGATGGCTGCGGGTTCGAGGTTGGCAGCGTGCAGAAGGATGGCCTTGCTGCGAAGAAACTGGGGTTGTACGGGATGCGCGAGCGCGCCGAACTGGTGGGCGGTAGTTTGACCATCGAGTCGCAGCCGGGCAGCGGCGCCGCGGTCTTCGTCCGCATCCCGCTGTGATGATGGGTTGCCGCAGAGGGCGCAGGGAACGTAGAGAGCACAGAAAGCAGATAGGGCATACAGGGCATGGGGAATATAGAGAACAAGATGACCAAGACGCGAGTGTTTCTGGCAGACGATCATGCGGTGCTGCGTGCGGGGCTGCGGTTGCTCATCAATGCGCAGGCCGATATGGTCTGTGTGGGCGAGGCGGACGATGGTTTGGCCTTGCTGGCGCAGCTCGATGCGGTTCCGTGCGACGTACTGCTGCTCGATTTGAGTATGCCCAACCTGGGCGGGTTGGCTGCCCTACCCCTGGTGCGGCGCCGCGCGCCGCAGGTGCGCGTGCTGGTATTGACCATGCATGCCGATGAGGAGTACTGCCGCCAATGTCTGAAAGAAGGCGCGGCCGGCTACCTGCTCAAACAGGCCGCGGATCAGGAGCTGCTCCTGGCGATTCGCGCGGTCATGCGCGGGGAGGTCTATCTGCACGCTGCCATGACGCGGGCGCTGGTCAACAGCCTGGTCGAAGGCAGCCTGCCGCGGGGAACGTCGTCGCCGGCGCTCACCCTGAGCGAGCGCGAGGGGGAAGTGATTCGCGACGTAGCGCGCGGCTACACCAACCAGGAGATTGCCAACCGGCTCGCGCTCAGCGTCAAAACGGTGGAGACCTACCGCGCCCGCGCCATGGAAAAACTGGGCCTTTCTGGCCGCGCCGTGCTCGTGCGCTTTGCCAAAGAAAAAGGATGGCTCGACACACCCTGACCTGAAAACACCGCCGCCAGCCGTAGGTCACGCCTCCGGCGTGACGACGCCC
>JAYRVL010000334.1:0-2268 GCA_041918575.1 Anaerolineae bacterium
CTTGCAAATCCGAAGATGGGACAAAGTACGTCCTCCACGTTCATTTTAAGGGGGGGGTGAATGGTTACCCTGCGGAAGTATTGAAACGGCTGACCGTCCGGTCTCTGAAAGTATCCCCGCCCCACCAGCAACTCATGGATCGTACGATAGCCGGCGTCGCCCAGTCTGCGGTGGTTGAGAGCCAAGTCAACGTCCAGACTGCCGACATGGGGAAGCTCGGCCTCGGGAAACAGTAGCTCCGGCGCCCAGCCGCCCACCAAGACCACGTCTTGCCTGTATTCGCCCAAGAGATGAGCCAGTTCGAGCAGGACAGCGCGCGCGGCCTGCACTTCCATTAGTGGATAATCTTGCAGCGTCACCATTGGGGCTGGATCTCCTGTTCCAAAAGAAAACGAGCGGCTTCAGCGCCACGCTCATGCATACTCTGCAAGTCAAGGTAGGCCTGGATACCGGAAGTCACTTGGGCGTCGGCAAACACCCGTGTTCGGTACCAGACCCCGTCGTCGTAAGGGATCCAGAGAACGAGATTTGCTCCCGATGACACTTCCTTCAGGCGCAGTGATTGCGCAAGTTCACCCAACCGGTTTTCGTCTACATAGGCATAGACCCGTTGATAGCGAACGAACGGTGCATAGCGCGCGGCGGCCGAAAATGCGGCCAGCGCGTAACGAATATCCAATCTCGAACACACAGCGGCCAGACTCTCTTCCGTTTTTCCCGGCGTCTCCAGAATGTAATACGAGCGCGACTGACTGCTGCGGTGACTGTAGCTGCTTGCCCATCCTGCGAGTAGTTCCGCTGGCTTGCTGAGCGCCATACCCGCAGCGTCTTGCCGGAGCCACTCTCGATCTACCAGCAGGCTTTTGACCTTGTGCGCCTGCCCCAGGCTGACTTCCGCCTCATCTGCAAGCGCTTGCAGCTTCCAGGCCCGCCGCGGGTTGTCAAGCAGGACGCGCAAGATGCGAGACGCCTTCGGTGAGTAGAGGCTACGCAAATCGCGTTTCGTCGTAAACGGATTTGGCTTTCCGGTTCGCTCGACATGGATGGTTCCAAAAGCCAGGCGACAATTGCCTGCGAGATCCACATAGCCGACTCCGGCCTCCTGGCAGATCGAGGCGGCGGTCGGAGAAATCCACGGCGCAATCAAGACGCCATACGCCGATGGCGAGGCGTGCTGCAACCTGAGCAGTTGGTTCACAGCATTGCGCGCGAAGCGCGGTTCGCCACTGTCCTTGACCTCCACAAGCAGCATGATTTCCTGATCGGGCACTCGAAACCGCACCTGCCGGTTCCCGTCTACGCCGGCAGTCTGCAGGCCACGCCTCTCCTCAACTGACTCGACAAACGAGACATCCTTGAGGACATTTCGCAGCGCGTCCAGTGCTTTGTTTTCCAGATCGTTTTCTTTCATCAAGGTGGCTCCTTTCACCATGCGGTGAAAGGCATCATAAGACTGAAAGTCAGGTTTGTCAATTTCACTACCCCAGGTAGCCCAACCCAGTGAGGCGGGAGGCCACTTCGGCGTCGTAGGCCGCGCCGGCGCTGTGGTCCGGGCCGGCCGCGGCAGTCAGGCTGGGCTGATAGCGCCGCGGCCGCTGCGCCAGCGCGGAGCCAGGCTCGAACGCATCGCCAAGCACGCGGCCATCGAGATCATCGGGCAAGGGGACATCCGCCAGGTGCAGGATGGTCGGCGCCAGGTCAACGATGCGCGCGCCGCTGATCTCGGTCTGCGCGCGGATGCCCGGGCCGTGCAGGATGCACATGCCAAAGCGGCGGTTGTTGCCCTTCCACTGCCAGTGCGCCTGGAACGGATCGGGCTGCGCCAGGCCGGCCCGGTTGTGATACTCATCCGCGTTGAGCGCCAGCAGATCAGGCCCGTCCGCGGCATAGGGGCCGTGAAACGCCTCATCGCGTCGGTAAACCTTGACGAAGACGCGGGTGCCGGTCTCTGGGTCGCGGATGGCCTCGATGGCCTGGATCAACTCAGCGCACAGGGCCTGGTAGGCCGCCTCGGTCGGCGCCAGGTCGCGGTTGATGTAGATTGGCCCCTGCGCCAGGGCAAAGGCGCGGGTGCGCGTCCAGTCCACGCGCTGCACCACGGCTTGATTGCCGAACTCGCCAAAGACGCCGGTGCTGCTCGGCAGCAGGTAGGCCACGCGGCGCATCAGCTCGAACGGAAAGAGGCGCTTGAGGTGCAGCACGTCCAGCAGGCGGCTGATGGTGGTGCGGTTGAGGCCCAGGCGGAAGAGCAGATCGGCCGGCCGCGGC
>JAYRVL010000335.1:0-4813 GCA_041918575.1 Anaerolineae bacterium
CCAGCGCGCCGCAATCTCCCCAACCGCCTCGTCCCAGGTGATACGCGCCCACTGCCCGCCCCCCTTTGGCCCCACGCGGCGCAGCGGATGGGTCAGCCGGTTGGGGTGGTAAACGCGTTCGAGGTAGGGACGCACTTTTACACAGAGCCAGCCGCGTGTGACGGGATGGTTTGGATCGGCGTAGAACCGGACCGCCCGACCGTCTTCGACCTCGCTGATGACCCCACAGGTATCAGGGCAATCGTGCGGGCAGGCGCCGTGAATCGTCTCGACAGACATACGAACTCCTCTATAATGCTCTATAATGATACAGATACGCCCTGTCATCGTTTTCACGCCACTGTGAACGGGGTGAGCGTGACACATGCGAACACGGGCCGCGACGGCACACCCGCGCTCCTGGCCCGTGACGTTCCCGAAAGGGCGATTATACTACAGGCGCCAATAACGGTATAATAATCTCGGAGGTTATCAAAGATGAGTCACAGTTTGGACATCAAGCGAATCGGTCTGTTCGTGGCGTTGGCTTTTGGCCTGGCCTGGGCTATTGGCCTGGTCATTTTTCTCACCGGCGGCCTGATCAACAGCCCGGTGTTGGCGCCGCAGTTGGGGTTGACCCTGGCGGCGGTTCTGCTGGCTGGGGGGTATATGTTGGCGCCCGCGCTGGCGCACCTGTTGACGCGGCTGCTGACGCGAGAGGGCTGGCAAGATATGTGGCTGCGACCGCATTTCAAGCGGGGCTGGCGCTTTTGGCTGGCCGCCTGGGTCATGCCGGCGCTATGCACCGTCGTGGGCGCAGCGGCTTTCTTCGCCTTGCAGCCGGGCTATTTCGACCCTGATCTCACCATGTTGCGCGGCATGTTGGCGCAGAATGCGCAAACGGCTGCCATCAATCCGTGGCTGGTCGTGGCCGCGCAGTTGGGCAGCGCGATCCTGATCGCGCCCCTGGTCAATGGGCTTTTCACCTTTGGCGAGGAGTTTGGCTGGCGAGGTTACCTGTTGCCCAAGCTGCTGGTGTTGGGCGAACGCCGCGCCCTGCTGATCTCAGGCGTGATCTGGGGCGTCTGGCACTGGCCGGTCATCGCCATGGGGCACAACTACGGCTTTGGTTACGCAGGCGCGCCCTGGACCGGGATGCTGCTGATGGTGTGGTTCACCGTAGTCACCGGGGTCTTCCTGGGTTGGGTAACCCTACGAGCCGGCAGCGTCTGGCCGGCCGTCATCGGCCACGCGGCCATCAACGGCATCAGCGCGCTGGGGGTGCTCTTCGTGCAAGGAACCCCCAGTTCGCTGCTCGGCCCGCTGCCCGTGGGCCTGCTTGGCAGCCTGGGCTGGGTCGCGGCCGCCGCGTGGATCTGGCGTCGCGTCCAACAGGCGCCCGTAGATCAACCGACAGGCGCCGACTGATCAGCACGAGTCAATTCGTAGCTGCCCCACGCGGTGCTCCCACAGCCGGATGGTTGCGGTTCAGCCTGATGCAACTGCCCTATCGTGTGTTGCCATGTATTCAATACGTCTCGTCAACAGGTATCTGTTAACGCCTGCATTAACGCCTGCGTTGCCGATTCATTAACACCCCTCGGCTATCATGACGGCGCAATACGGTTCGTTTCGTCAACATCGGGTTCAGCATTCAGCATTCAGCGTTCAGCATTCAGCGTTCAGCATTCATCCAGGGGTGATTCGCGTGCCAGCCAACGGTCACTCGCCCGGCTCAGCGCCGCGGCGCATCATGCAGGTGGATCAGATCACGCTCAACTTCGGCGGCGTGCGCGCCATTTCCGGCGTCAGCGTCGAGGCCTTCGAGGGTGAAATTCTTGCCATCATCGGCCCCAACGGCGCCGGCAAGACCTCCATGCTCAATTGCATCAGCGGCCTTTACCACCCACAGGAGGGCCACATCCGTTTCTTCGATCAGGCCGGTGGCCAGCACGAAATCACGCGGCTGCGCCCCGCGCAGATCGCCCGCCTGGGCATTGCCCGCTCCTTCCAGAACATCGAACTGTTTCGCCACATGACCGTGCTCGACAACCTGATGCTCGGACGCCACGTTCACATGAAGAGCGGCGTGTTCAGCGGCGGCCTCTACTGGGGCTTTGCCCAGAAAGAGGAAATCCAGCATCGCCATGTGATCGAAGACATCATTGACTTCCTCGAAATTGAGCATATCCGCAAGAAGACGGTGGGCGCGCTCTCCTACGGCCTGCAAAAGCGCGTGGAGTTGGGCCGCGCCCTTGCCATCGAGCCGGCCGTTCTCCTGCTGGACGAGCCAATGGCCGGCATGAATATCGAAGAAAAGGAGGACATGGCCCGCTTCATCCTTGACATCAACGAAGAGCGGGGCATCACCACCATTTTGATCGAGCACGACATGGGCGTCGTGATGGACATCAGCGACCGCGTCGCGGTTTTGGAGTTCGGCATGAAGCTCGCCGAAGGCACGCCCGACGCGGTCAAAGCCAATCCAGAGGTCATTCGCGCCTACCTGGGCCAGGACCACAACATGCGCCCCCGCCTCTGATCTCCGGTCTCAACCATGAACCAACAGCAAACCGCACCCAACCTTCCGTTGACTCCTCCAACTCCCCAAACCTTTCCGCAATTGCTGCTGGCGCGAGCCAGTCAGTACGGCGAGCGCAAGGTGGCTCTGCGCGAAAAGGAGTTCGGCATCTGGCAGGCGACGACCTGGGCGCAGTACGCACGCCATGTCAAGTATTTTTGCCTGGGGTTGATCAGCCTGGGCATGCAGCCGCGTGATGTGGTTGCCATCGTGGGCGACAACCGCCCGGAATGGCTGTACGCGGAACTGGCCAGCCAGGCTGCGGGCGGTTTGAGCATCGGCATCTACCAGGACGCCATCGTCGAGGAGATGGCGTATGTCATCACCTTTGCCGAGGCGCGTTTCGTCGTGGTGGAAGACCAAGAGCAGGTGGACAAGCTGCTGGAAATGTGGGACCAGCTCAAAGATCGCGTTGAAAAAGTGATCTATTACGACCCGCGCGGTCTGCGCAGCTACACCGAGCCGTTCCTGCTGCATTTTCCCGATGTGGAAAAACTGGGCGAGGTTTACGAGCAGGATCACCCCGGCGCGTTCGAGGAGCACGTGGCCGCGGGCCGCAGCGAGGACATCGCCATCCTCTGCACCACTTCCGGCACCACCAGTAAGCCCAAGCTCGCCATGCTCTCTCATCGCAGCATGATCAGCATGGGGCGTAACCTGATGTCGGTGGATCCCCTGCGCGAAACGGACGAGTTCATCAGTTTTTTGCCCCTGGCCTGGATCGGCGAGCAGATGATGGCGCTGAGCTGCGGCCTGACCATCGGTTTCACCATCAACTTCCCCGAAGAACCGGAAACCGTGCAAGAGAACATCCGCGAGATTGGCCCCAGTGTGGTCTTCTCGCCGCCGCGTATCTGGGAAAACATGCTGAGCCAGGTGCAGGTCAAGATCGAAGACAGCACGCGGCTGAAGCAGGCGCTTTACCGCTGGGCGCTGGGCGTGGGCTACGCCATGGCCGACGCTCGTTTCCGCAAGCAAACGCCAGACGCCGGTCTGCGCCTGCGTTACCGCCTGGCCGATGCCCTGGTTTTCAAGATGATCACCGATAAGTTGGGGCTGCGCCGCACCCGGCGCTGTTACACCGGCGGCGCCGCGTTGGGGCCAGATGTTTTCCGCTTCTTTCATGCCCTGGGCGTCAATCTCAAACAGATTTACGGCCAAACCGAGATCAACGGCATTGCCGTGGTGCATCGCGACGGCGACATCAAGTTCCAGACCGTGGGTCATCCGATCCCCGAAACCGATGTGCGCATTGATGCCAGCGGCGAGATCTTGGCCCGCAGCCCGGCTGTGGCTGACGGCTATTTCAAGAACCCGACCGCCACCGCCGAGAGTTTTCGCGATGGCTGGCTGTACACCGGCGATGCCGGCTACTTCGATGACGACGGTCATTTGATCGTGATTGACCGAGCGAAGGACGTGATGACTCTGCACGACGGCACCAAGTTCAGTCCGCAGTTCATCGAAAACAAGCTGAAGTTCAGCCAGTACATCAAGGAAGCCGTGGTCTTTGGCGGCGACTGGCCGTTCATCACCGCTATGGTCAACATTGACTTCGCCAACGTGGGCAAGTGGGCCGAAAATCGCGCGGTCACCTACACCACCTACACCGACCTGGCGCAAAAACCGGAGGTCTATCAACTGATCCGGCAGCACATCGAGCAGGCCAATGCCGATCTGCCGCCCGCGGCGCGCATCAAGCGCTTTCTCTTGCTGCACAAAGAGCTGGACGCGGACGATGCCGAGTTGACGCGCACGCGCAAAGTGCGTCGCAGCTACGTGGCCCAGCGCTACGAAGACATCATCAGCGCCCTGTACGGCCAGAGCGATCACCTGGATATGGAAACCGACATCACCTACCAGGATGGACGCACCGCCCGTCTGCGCACTCGCCTGCGCATCGAAACCTTGTGATCTCTGATCTCTGACGAAAGGCCAGCATGGATCAATTCATTCAGCTCTTGTTCACCGGCCTGACCAACGGCGCCATCTATGCGCTGGTGGCGTTGGGCTTCGTGCTGATCTACAAGTCCACGGAGGTCATCAACTTTGCGCAGGGGGAGCTGCTCCTGGTTGGCGCCTACCTGACCTTTGGCCTGGTGGCGGACTTTGGCCTGGCCTGGCCCATCGGCGTGCTCATCACCCTGGCCCTGGCGGCCTGCCTGGGGGTTATCGTGGAGCGCCTGGTGCTGCGGCCCCTCATCGGCGAGCCGATCATCTCGGTCATCATGGTGACGATTGGCCTGTCCAGCC
>JAYRVL010000336.1:0-4201 GCA_041918575.1 Anaerolineae bacterium
CATCGCCATCCGCATGGTCAAACGCTTCATGGCCGACCAGGAATACGAGCAGCCCTGGACCCCGCCCATCTACCGGCCGCCGCAGCGCAAGCGCGTTGCAGTGGTGGGCGCCGGCCCCGGCGGCCTGACGGCTGCGCTGCGCCTGGCCCAGCAGGGCTACCGCGTCAGCGTCTTCGAGGCGCTGCCGCAGCCGGGCGGCATGATGACCTACGGCATCCCCGCCTATCGCCTGCCGCGTGCGCCACTTTTCTCTGAGATCGAGAACATCAAGCGCGCCGGCGTGGAGATTTACACCAACATGGCCCTGGGCCGTGATTTCAGCCTGGACGATCTGCAGACGAACGGGGTCAAGGTTCATGCGGACACGAGCGCCAGCAACGGCAACGGCCGCGGCGTCACCACCCTGCCGCCCTTCGACGCGGTTGTCCTGGCCCTGGGCAGCCACAAGAGCCGCAAGCTGCAAATTCCCGGCGAGGACAAGACCGGCGTCTTCCACGGCGTTACATTCCTGCGGGAGATTGCGCTGGGTCATGCGCCGGACGTGGCCGGTAAGCGCATCGGCATCGTCGGCGGCGGCGATGTGGCGATTGACGTGGCGCGCTCGGCCTGGCGCCTGGGCGCGGCCGAGGTGCATGTCATCTACCGGCGCACCGAGGAGGACATGCCCGCGCACAAGGAAGAGATCCACGCCGCGCACGCGGAGGGCGTGCAGTTCCACTTCCTGGTCAACCCGGTTTCTGTGCTGGGCGACGGCCAGGTCACCGGCGTGTGCCTGCGGCCGCAGCGGCTGGCCGAGTTCGACGAGGGCGGGCGCCGCCGGCCCAAGGCCATCGAAGGCGCGGACTTCGACCTGGCGCTGGACATGCTCGTACCGGCCATCGGGCAGACCACCGATTTCGACTGGATGCCCGCAGGCGACGCCAGCGTGCAGACCAACTGGAACAGCGTGCTCAAGACCGATGACGCGTTCCAGACCACGCGGCCCGGCGTGTTTGCCTGCGGCGACGCGGTCAGCGGCCCGGCCACGGTCGTCGGCGCGGTGGCGCAGGGCAACCAGGTGGCGCAGGCGGTGGATCACTGGTTGCAAACCGGCCAGGCGGTGCGGCCGATCATGCAGGCGAAGCGTCATGATTTTGCGCAGACGGTCAACCTGGATGATTACGCGGACGCCGAGCGCCCGCTGATCCCGCTGATTCCGGTGGCCCGCCGCCTGCAGGGGGACGCCTTCCAGGAGGTGGAGACCGGCTTTGATCTGGCTACTGCGCAGGCTGAGGCGGCCCGCTGCCTGCGCTGCGATTTGGAGTGGCTGCAGCGCATGAAGCTGCCGGCGCCGCAGCGTGAATTTGCATGACAGCTCGGCCGGCGTATCGCCGCAGGCGAGCGATTGAATTTGATGGCGAGGAGTTGATGGAGGTTCCATGCCAACCATTACGCTGACCATTGATGGCCGCGAGGTACGAGTGCCGCAGGGCATCTCGGTCCTCGATGCGGCGCGCAGTGCGGGGATTGACATTCCCGTGCTGTGCCACCATCCGGCCCTGCCCCCGGAGGGCGCATGCCGCCTGTGCATGGTGCAGGTGGAAGGACAGCGCGGCCTGCAGCCGGCCTGCACCTTCCCCGCGGCGCCAGGCATGGTGGTGCAGACCGAAACCCCGCAGGTTGTCGAGTCGCGACGCTTTGCGCTCAATCTGCTCTTGTCCGATCACCCGCTCGACTGTATGACCTGCGACGCGGCCGGCGATTGTCTGCTGCAAGACCTGGCCTATCAGTACGACGTCAAGGAGAGCAGTTTCCGAGGGCGCCAGCACAACTACCCGATTGATCGCTCCAATCCGTTCATCCAGGTGGATCGCAACAAGTGCGTCCTGTGTCGGCGCTGCGTGCGAGCCTGCAACGTCATCAACGGGGTGGAGGCGATCAGCGTGGTCTACCGCGGCTTCGACGCCCACATTGCCTTTGGCGCAGATCAGGGTATGCAGGACAGCCCGTGTGAGTTTTGCGGAAGCTGCGTCTCGGTCTGCCCCACGGCCGCGCTGATGCCCAAAGAGGCCATCGGCAAGGGGCGTACCTGGGAGTTCGAGAAGACGGTAACGACCTGCGCCTATTGCGGCGTCGGCTGTCAGTTCGAGGTCAACGTCAAGAACGGCAAGGTCATCAAGGTGACGCCATCCTGGGATGCCGCGGTCAACAAGGGCTGGACTTGCGTCAAGGGCCAGTTTGGCTTCGACTATGTCAATCACCCGCAGCGCCTGACTACCCCGCTGATCCGGCGCAACGGGCAGTTGGAGCCGGCCACCTGGGACGAGGCGCTGGACCTGGTCGCCGGCCGCCTGCATCAGATTCGGCAGGAGAGCGGCCCAGACAGCATTGCGGTGCTGGCTTCGGCCAAGGCCACCAACGAAGAGAACTATTTGCTGCAAAAGATGGCGCGGCAGGTCATCGGGACGAACAACGTTGACCACTGCGCCCGCCTCTGACACAGCGCCACTGTGGCCGGTCTGGCCACTTCATTCGGGTCTGGCGCCATGACGAACTCGATCGAGGACGTCGCGACCCAGGCGAAGGCTTACTTCGTCATTGGCTCCAATACGACTGAGCAGCACCCCGTGATTGGGATGCGCCTGCGCCAGGCGGTCAAGCAGCGCGGCGCGAAGCTGATCGTGGCTGATCCGCGCAGCATTCCGCTGACCGACTTTGCTGTGCTGCACCTGCGCCAGCGCCCCGGCACCGACATCGCCCTGCTCAACGGGATGATGTATGTGCTCATCAACGAGGAGTTGTACGACAAGGAGTTCGTCAGTCAGCGCACGGAGAACTTCGAGGAACTGAAGACGGTGGTGATGAAGTACCCGCCCGCAGTCGCCAGCCAGATCACGGGTGTGCCCGCGGCAGACATCATCGAAGCGGCGCGCATCCTGGCCGCCAACAAGCCGGGCGCGCTGCTCTACGCGATGGGCATTACGCAGCACCGCACCGGCACCCACAATGTGATGTCCTGCGCCAACCTGCAGATGCTGTTGGGCAACATGGGCGTGCCGGGCGGCGGCGTCAACCCGCTGCGCGGGCAGAACAACGTGCAGGGCGCGTGCGACATGGGCGGCCTGCCCAATGTCTATTCCGGCTATCAGCAGGTGGCGGTGGACGATGTGCGCAAGAAGTTCGAAGGCGCCTGGGGCGTGCCGCTGTCGCCCAAGCCGGGCCTGACCGTGGTGGAGATGATGAACGCCGCGGAACACGGCCAGGTGCGCGCGCTCTACTGCATGGGCGAGAATCCGGTGCTGACCGATCCCGACAGCAATCATGTGCGTCGCTGCCTGACGTCGCTCGATCTGCTGGTGGTGCAGGACATCTTCCTGAGCGAGACTGCCGCGCTGGCCGACGTGGTGCTGCCGGTCGCCAGTTTCGTGGAGAAGGACGGCACCTTCACCAACACCGAACGCCGCGTGCAGTTGGTGCGGCGCGCGCTGCCTGCCCCGGGGCAAGCGCTGGCCGACTGGGAAGTGGTGATGGCGCTGGCGCAGCGCCTGCTGGCTCTCCGTACCAGCGGCGATGGCAGCGGCCGCCCAGAAGGTTCGCACGCGGGTTGGGAGTACCTCTCCCCGGCCGACATCATGGATGAGATTGCCAGCCTGACCCCAAGCTACGGCGGCATCCATCACTGGCGGTTGCAGAAGGCGGGTTTGCAGTGGCCCTGCCCCAACGACAACCACGCAGGCACTCCGATTCTGCACATCGGCAAGTTCACGCGCGGGCTGGGGCGCTTCAGCGCGGTCGAGCATGTGCCGCCGGCCGAACTGCCTGATGCCGAGTTCCCGCTGACGCTGACCACCGGGCGCCAGCTCTGGCACTACCACACCGGCAGCATGACGCGGCGCAGCAAGGGTCTCAATGCGCAGGCTCCCGAAGGCTTCGTGGACATCAACCCCGAAGATGCGCAGTCCAGCGCCATTCACGATGGCGACTGGGTGCAGGTGATCTCCCGTCGTGGAGAGGTGAAGACGAAGGCGCATATCACTGAAGATGTGCCGCCGGGCGTCGTCTTTATGACTTTCCACTTTGCCGAGGCCCCCGTCAATGCCCTGACCATTCCGGTGCTCGATCCCATCGCCAAAATTCCTGAATACAAGGCGTGCGCGGTGGCGGTCAAACCGGCGACGAACGGGTACGGTAACGGAACGCACTGAGCGATTGAAATCGCGCC
>JAYRVL010000337.1:0-2098 GCA_041918575.1 Anaerolineae bacterium
CGCACCGCACTGCGCACTGTGCCCACGCTGGACGCATGGCGCCAGCTACTCCTCGCCATGGTACAGCAAGAATCCGCTCACACATCCAGAACTCCCGCGCACGCCCATTGATTGACCTTCCAGCGAAGTGAACAAGCGACAGGTCTTGATGGCCGGTCGCTTGATATCGCCTTGTTCACGCGCGTATCCCATCTCAACCGATCCGCCGGGCAATCACCTCCCTGACCACCCTGGCATCTGGAGGCAAGTAGACGGGCGGGTTGGCGGCCACTGCTTCGACTTCGGGCAGGGTGTCCTCATGATAGCCCATCTTGAACTGCGTGAACTTCAGGCCGTGGGCGGTGGAGATGGCGACGACCCGTTCGTGCGATTGAATGATCCCGCGTGCCACCAGTTTGAAGAGCACAGCCAGCGCCACGCCGGTGTGAGGGCAGGTGTACATGCCGGTGCGATCGGCGCGGGCGGCCGCATCGGCCAACTCATGCTCGGTGGCCTGCTCCACCACGCCATCGAAGGTTCGCAGCGTCCTGACCGCTTTCTCGTAGCTGACGGGATTGCCGATCTGGATGGCCGAAGCCAGGGTTTGCTGCGCCTGCACCACCACTTTCTCTTGAAACCCGGCCTGGGCGCTGCAGTAGAGCGGGTTGGCTTTGGCGGCCTGCGCGGCCGCCAGTCGCGGCAGTCGGTTGATCAGCCCTAGCTCTTTCATCATCAGCAAGCCTTTGCCCAGCGCACTAATGTTGCCCAGGTTGCCCACCGGCATGATGATCCAGTCTGGCACGGCCCAGTCGAACTGCTGCACGATCTCGATGCCTACCGTCTTTTGACCCTCGATGCGCAGAGAATTCATAGAGTTTGCCAGGTAGATCGTGTTGTCCTGCGTGACTTCCTGCACGATCTTCATACAGCCGTCGAAATCGGTATCGAGCGCCAGCACCAGCGCGCCGTTGGCAATGGGCTGAATCAATTGGGCAGCGCTCACCTTGCCCTGCGGCAGAAAGACGATCGTTGGAATCCCGGCCGCCGCGCCATACGCAGCCAGCGCAGCCGAGGTGTCCCCGGTCGAAGCGCAGGCCACCGCGCGGATCGGCTGCCCGCGCGCGATCATCTGCTTGACCACGCTGACCAGCACCGTCATGCCCAGGTCCTTGAAGGAACCGGTGTGGCTGTTGCCCCACATCTTGACCCACAGATCCGGCAGGCCAATCTGCTTGCCCAGGCGTTCGGCCCAGAAGAGGTTGGAATTGCCCTCGAATAACGAAACGATGTTTTCGTCCGCCAGATCAGGGATAACCCATTCGCGCTTGCCCCACACACCCGAACCGTAAGGCCACTGCGTGGTATTGGCGCGGCGCTCGAAAAGCGCCACCCAGTCCGCGGCGCTCCGACCGACCAGCGCGGTCATGTCATGCGCCACTTCCAGCAGCCCACCACAGGTGGGACAGGTGTACATCACATCATACAGAGAATACTTACCCGGGCAGCCCCGGAAGCACTGAAACCAGGTAGCGTACATCAGCAATCCCAACCTTCCTGATTTGGCAATCCACTAACGACCCGGTTTGCCCGGCACTTGGTGGCAGTCGCGACAGCGCGCCTCATAGACTTCATTGGCGCCGACCATGATGACGGGATCATCATAGTTGGCCGGTCGGCCGTCAATCAGACGCTGCGTGCGCGCGGCCGGCGCGCCACATTGCACGCAGATCGCGTGCAGCTTGTCCACCATCTCGGCCTGGGCCATCAGCAGCGGAATGGGGCCAAACGGTTCACCGCGGAAGTCGAGATCAAGGCCGGCGCAGATGACCCGCAGCCCCTTGTCGGCCAGGCTGGAGGCGATGTCGGCCACGGTCCAGTCGAAGAACTGCACTTCATCGATGGCGACGACGTTGGTCTCAGCCGCCAGGAAGTCCCAGATTTCGGCGGGATCGTTGATGGTGTGTGAGTCCCACTGCAGGCCACTATGCGACGCCACGCGCGCGAGCGCATAGCGAGTGTCAATCTGGGGCTTGAAAACCTGCACGTTCTGTTTGGCAATTTGAGCGCGGCGCACGCGGCGAATCAGCTCCTCGGTCTTGCCGCTGAACATGCTGCCGCA
>JAYRVL010000338.1:0-5029 GCA_041918575.1 Anaerolineae bacterium
ATGCCAGCGTGGGCCAGGGCAGGCGCCGGCCGCGTCGCCGCCTGAGGAAATGGGCGCCATCGGCTGGGCAAAAGCGAAATTGGGTAAAGCGAAATTGGGTAAAATAAGATGAAGCTCGAAGGTGAATATCTGTTCAACGGCCCCCGTGCAGAAGTGTGGAAACTGGTGCGCGACCCCGATGTGCTGGCAACGGCCTTGCCCGGCACACAAAGCCTGACCAGGCTGAGCGATACCGAATTCGAAGGCGTCATGAATCTGCACATTGGGCCTGTCACCGGCGTCTTTTCTGGCAAGGTCCTCGTTTCCGATGAAGTCCCGCCCGAAAGCCTTACCCTGACCGCGGAAGGCAAAGGCAGTCAAGGCTTTGGCAAGGGCGTGGGCCGCGTGCGGCTGCAAGCGCAAGAGGGCAATAAAACCCTGATGACCTACGAGGGCGACATCCTCGTCGGCGGCAAACTTGCCAGTGTGGGCCAGCGCAACATCGAAACCGTGAGCAAGAGCATGGTCAGGCAGGGCCTGGCTGCGCTCGACAAAGCCCTCGAAGCCCGCGTCGCCGCTTCGGCCGGCGAAGCGGTTGCCTATACCCCCCCCAGCGAGACCGAGTTTGCCATCGCCGTGGCGAAGGATGTGGCCGCCGACCTCAAAGAGCGCGCCCTGGCCAGCCCGGAGCGACGCATCCTGGTCTACGCGGTTCCCCTCCTCTTCGTGCTCGTCATCCTGGTGTTCATCTTGTCAAGATGCGCTGCATGACGCCCAAGCCAATCAACTCGACGAAAGTGAGGTGAGCATCCCACCACGACCGTGCGCCGCTTCTGCGGGAACCTCTCAGCCAGGGCCTGATCCGTCGCCTACACGGACGATCAACCGGCTTTGGGCTGAGCGCCAGGTGAAGTCCCCACGAAGATCCGTCTCCCATCAGCGGTTCGGACAAGTTTGCAATCAGGTTCGCAATCGGGTTCGCAATCAGGTTCGCAATCGGGTTCGCAATCAGGTTCGCAATCAGGTTCGCAATCAGGTTCGCAATCAGGTTCGTAATCAGGTTCGCAATTAGAAAGGAAGGACGCAATGGCCGCGAAAACCAAGTCCCAAGTCATGGGCTATCTACCGAACGACACTCCGCCCTTCGGTCAAATGGTCCTGTTGGGCCTGCAGCACGTACTCACCATGTTCCCCGCCACCGTGCTGTGCGCAATTTTAATGAAGTTTCCCGTCAGCACCGTGCTGACCATCACCGGTCTGGGCACGGTCATCACGCTCATCGTGAGCAAGTACGCCCTGGGCACCTACATCCCGCTCTACTACGGCTCCAGCTTCAGCTACATCACCGCTGTCGCCGGCATCATGGCCGCCAAGGGCGTGACCGGCGCGGTCGCTCCGCCAGAGGTTGTCTCCGTTGTCACGGCCGGCTTCATTGCCACTGCGATCATCAATATTGTGGTCGGCTATATCATCCGCGCTTCGGGCGGTAAGAGCGCGTTGGACAAGGTTCTCCCCGCCATCATTACCGGCCCCGTTGCCTGCACCATCGGCATCGGCCTGGGCGCGGCCGCGCTGAACATGTCCAGCGGCGTCTGCTGCGGCGTCGCCGACCCGACGATCCAGCTCAAATGGTGGACGGCCGCCATCGTCACCCTCCTGGCCGCCTACATCTTCTCAGTCTACCTGCAAGGCAAGGGCTTTATCGGCATGCTGCCCATCTTGCTGGCTGCCA
The DNA here is from genome assembly GCA_041918575.1 of Anaerolineae bacterium. Lineage (GTDB taxonomy): Bacteria > Chloroflexota > Anaerolineae > SSC4 > Amarolineaceae > Amarolinea. The sequence goes on from JAYRVL010000338.1 coordinate 1,712, forward strand.
TCGTCGGATACATCGTTTCCATTCCCCTGGGCCTGGTCAACTGGTCTGCCTTCGGCCAGGAGGCCCTGCTGCGCGCGCCGGTCATCACCCTGCCGCGCTTCAATGACCCGATGACGCTCACCGCCATCGTAGGCATCGGCATCATGGCGATTGCCACCATTCCAGAGTCCACCGCGCACCTGTATCAGATCAGCCTGTACGTGGATCACCTGGCCGAGGAGCAGGGACGCAAGAAATACGGTCTGGCCGAGTACATCGGCTTCAACCTGATGCTCGATGGTCTGGATGACTTCATCAACGGCTTGTTCGGCTCCACCGCCGGCACCAACTATGGCGAAAACAACTCGCTGATGGTCATCACCCGCAACTACGCCGGCCCGGCCTTGCTGACCGCCGGCGTCATCGCCATGGTCCTGGGCTTCATCGGGCCCCTGGCCGAGGCGATCAACAGCATTCCCACGGCCGTCTCCGGCGGCCTGGCGATTTACCTGTTTGGCGTCATCGGCATGCAAGGTATCGCTCTGATGATGGCCGAAAAGGTCAATCTGTACGATCCCCGCCAGTTGGCGATCGGCGCCATCATTCTGATCGTGGGCATCGGCGGCAATATCGGCTTCCCAGGCGGCTTCCTGCCCATCCCGCTGCTGCAAGGGATCTTCCCCAGCGGCTGGCCGGCCATTGCCACCGGCGCCGTTCTGGGCATCCTTTTCAACCTGTTCACCAATGCCTTCAAGCCCTCGACAGAACGCGCGAACATCCTGAATAAATAAATTCAGGGGCGCTATTCAGCCGACCGGCGCCGACTACAGCCGCCGAATGAATTCGGGCCGCAAGGTCAGCCTGCGCCGACCGGTATCGCGTCTACGCAGGTTACTGGTACACGGATTGACACCGATGGACACGGGTAAAAAAGATCGGTGTGAATCTGTGTTGATCCGTGTACTAACTCTGTTGCCCGGCGATACGCCCATCAGGCGCGATTTCAATCGCTCGCCACCCATCCCCCTCGACAACGACTCATGATCCTTGATTTCACTTTTACTGCCAACAAGCAGACCCTTCACATCACCGCGCCGCAGGTTGACCTTGCGCTGCAGGTGCGCGACCTGGTGGGCTACCACCTGGCCAGCAAACAGATCGTCTCGATCGGCGACACGGCCGAAGAGATCAAAGCCAACGCGCCCGATTTCTGGGAGAAGAACAAGGCCAGGATTGCTTTTCTGCACCCGTTCGACTTCACAGAAAAACACCCGGACACCGGCGCTTACGAGCCGCTCCTCGCGGCCCGCCTCGTGCAGTGGGCCGCGAACCATGCCTTCCAACGCATGGACCGCCGCGGCTTCACGCGCATGCTGCTCAGCCCCTGGGTGGATCGCGTGGACTACCACCTGGAACTGGCCGACTTCGACGCGCTGCCGCCCGCGACCCGCCAGCAGTTCGTGCGCCACCTCAAGAAGCTGCTGGTGGCCCCGCGCTTTGTGCAGATCAACGGCCAAACCGTCATCGGCAAGATGCCCGCCGTCAAATGAAATGAAATGAAATCGAAACATTGGCCGATCAACCGGCTCTTACTGATGATTGCTTTACTGGCGGCCTGCCAGCCCACGCCAGCTCCTCCCTCCACAATTGCGCCATCTCCAACGACGCCTGCGAACGCAAATCCCCTCTACAAGGATGCCGGCCGCCCGGCCGCCGAACGGGCGCAAGACCTGCTGTCGCGCATGACCCTGGCTGAAAAAATCGGCCAGATGACGCAGGTGGAAAAGGACAGCGGCTTCATCGTTTCTGACTGGGGCGCGATTGATCAGATTGCGCCCGATTACAGGCAGGCCGTCATTGCGGCCATCAACGCCGGTGTGGACATGAACATGGTACCGCAGCAGTACGACCGCTTCATCGCCACGCTGACGCAGGCGGTGGAGGCTGGGGATGTTCCCCTGGCGCGCATTGACGACGCCGTGCGGCGCATCCTCACCGTCAAATTTGCCCTGGGACTGTTCGAGAACCCGCTGCCGCCCAACCCGGACATGAGCGTCATCGGTTCGGAGGCGCATCGGGCGCTGGGGCGCGAGGCTGTGCGTAAATCGCTGGTGCTGCTGAAGAACGACAACGCCGCGCTACCGCTGGCCAAAGACACGCCGTTTATCTTCGTGGCCGGGCAAGCCGCCAACGACATCGGGACGCAGTGCGGCGGCTGGACCATCACCTGGCAGGGCAGCGATGGCGCCATTACCCCGGGCGTCACCCTGCTGGACGGCATCGAGGCGACGGTCAGTACCGGCGCGCAGGTGCAGTTCAACCGCTTTGGCAAATTCGATGGCGTCGCCGGCGCGGACGGCCAGCCGGCCATCGCAGATGTGGGCATCGTTGCGCTGGCAGAGGCGCCCTATGCCGAAGGCGTGGGCGATCGCGCCGATCTCAGGCTGAGCGAGGCCGACGCAGGACTGATCGCGCGCATGCGCCAGCAGAGCCGCAAGAAAGAAAAAAACAATTCGTACCATTCGTGGCAAAAAACTTACGGCGCGAGGCGGCCGAGGTCGCGCGGGAAGAGGGTGGCCAGGCGGATGTTGTCCAGGCCGAGCAACTGCATCAGGAAGCGTTCCAGGCCGATGGCAAAGCCGCCGTGCGGCGGCATGCCGTACTTGAACACCTCCAGGTACGCGTCGAAGGCGGTCAGATCGCTGACGCCGTGCTGCGCCAGCGCGGCGACATAATCCGCATAGCGGTGCAGGCGCTGGCCGCCCGTCACCAACTCTGTGCCGCGGAACAGCAGATCGAAGCTGTTGGAGAAGGCCGGATCGGCCGGGTTGGGATGGGTGTAGAACGGTCGCTTGCCCATCGGGTAACCGGTGACGAACAGAAAATCGCTGCCCAGCGTCTGCTGCGCCCATTGGCCCAACCAGCGCTCATGCGCCGGCGCCAGGTCCGGCTCGCCGCGGCAATCTTCGCCCGTGGCGCGGAAGATCATCTCCTGCGCGGCCGGAAAGTAGACCCAGGGAATGTTGGCGATGACGCCGCCCGTGCCAGAAGCTGCCAGCGGCGAGATGGCGGCAGGCGCGGCAACAGCGGGCATCTTGACGCGCAGCAGCGCCAGCTCAGCCGCGTGCTCGGCGGTCAGGTGCTGCAAGATGCCCTGGATGACCGCGGCCAACATCTGCATCACGTCGAAGTGATTCTCGATGAAGCCAAACTCCACATCGAGACTGACATACTCATTGATGTGCCGCGTCGTGTCGTGCGGCTCTGCGCGAAAGACCGGGCCGACCTCGAAGACGCGCTCGAAGATGCCGACCATCGTCTGCTTGTAGAACTGCGGGC
>JAYRVL010000339.1:0-6184 GCA_041918575.1 Anaerolineae bacterium
GGAGCGTGACGTAGGCCGTCTTGCCCTGCACCTGGTAGCGATCTATCAGCTTGGGCTGGCCCAACACCTCCAGGCCCAGCTTGTTACCGCGCATGTGGCAGGCGCCGCGGTTCGAAGTGGCGTTGAGCAAGCCCTGCCCCTGCATGCCACGCGGGTCGTAGGCCGGCAGTTCCAGCCCCTTGACGCTCATCGAAAGCTCGGGCGCGCCGTACTTCGTCGCCAGGCGCAAGCTGCCCTCGGCCATGTCCGCGCCCAGGCCGCGGCGCAGCGCGATGTCTTCCACCGCCCGCGCCAGCAGGTCAGCCCGGCCAAAGCGCAGGTCGCTGTCCACCAGCCCGCGCTCGCTCAGTTCCATCAGGCAGCCGATGGTGGAGCCGACCGAGATGGTGTCCAGACCAAAGTCATTGCACAGCGAGTTGGCCTCGATGATCGCGGCCAGGTCGCTGATGCCGCACTGCGCGCCAAACGCCCAGGCCGATTCGTACTCCGGCCCCTCGCCTGCCACCTTGTCGGTCTTGCTGATGCGCGTGCAGGCGATGGGGCAGGCCCAGCAGGCCGCATTGTCCACCAGGTAGCTGTCGCGCAGCGCCTCGCCGGAGATGGCCTCGGCGTGCTCGAACTGCACGGCCTGGAAGTTGCGCGTGGGCAGCGCGCCGATGGCGTTGACCAGGTTCATCACCACCGCGGTGCCAAATTCCGGCAGCGCCTGGCTGGTGAGCGGGCTGGCGCGCAGCATCTTACGGCTTTCGTAGAGCAGGAACTTGAACCGCTCCTCGTCTTCGATCTCCGGCCGCGTCTTGCCCTCCACCACGATCGCCTTCAGATTCTTGCTGCCCATCACCGCGCCCGGGCCGCCGCGGGCCAGGGCGCGTTCGCCATCGTTCATGATGGCCGCCATCAGCCCCAGGTTCTCGCCGGCCGGGCCGATGCAAAGGACATTGCGCCGGTTGTTGTTCTGCCCCAGGCGTTGCGTTGTCTCTTTGACGCGCAAACCCCACAGATGCGCCGCATCCTGGATGCTCACGCCCGCCGGCGTGATTTCGATCAACACCGGATGATCGGCGCGGCCGCGCACGATCAACACATCGTAACCGGTCTTCTTGAACTGCATGCCCCAGAAACCGCCGCTGTTGGCGTCAAGGATCGTACCCGTCAGTGGACTCTTGGTGCTGACCGAAAAGCGATTACTGGTCTGGTAGCCGGTTCCGGTGAGCGGGCCCACGGCAAAGATCAGGACATTCTCCGGCGTCAGCGGCGCCACCTCCGGCCCCACCAGGTCCCACAGCAGCCGGCCGCCCAGGCCGCGGCCGCCGAGAAACTGCTGCGCCATGTCCATTTCCAGCGCCGTCGTCTTGATCTCCCCGTTGCCCAGGTTGATGTCCAACACGCTGCCGTTCCAACCATTCATCGCCCATCACCTCCTTGTTCGTAACTGCTCGCCCTGCAGGCCGATTTGGACAGGATGAACAGGATGTACAGGATTCTTGCTCTGTGGTGTGCAAAACTCTATCGGCACGAGAGTTCGAATATCCTGTCAATCCTGTGAATCCTGTCTGAATTTCAGGCAGGCCCAGCAGTTACCTTTGTTCTGACATAGATCAAAAATAGTTCTGCTTGACATTGAACGCGGCCGCGATGGCCCGGATCTCCTCGGCTGTCAAGCCCTCGGCGCGGTTGCCGTTGACCAGGTTCATGAACTCGTATCGCGCTGCGGTCTCCACGTATTCGATGCGGTCCGCAGCCCGTTTCACCGATTGGTCCGAACGCGCCACAAGGCCGTGCTTGCACCACAACACCACCGGATGATCGCGCAGCGCGGCCAACGTCGCGGTCATCAGATCGGCCGAACCGGGCGGGAAGAAGGGCGCAATGCCCAGCCCTTCCGGCAGGGTGATGATCGTCTCTGGCTGCCAGCGCAGCAGATGGCGGTTGAGATAGGTCTCGTCACGGTAGTCGGCAATGTGGCTCAAGTGGACGATATGCACCGGCTGCGCATGGACGACCGCATGGAAGTTGGTGCCCGAACGTCGAATCTGCTGGCGATGCACGGCCAGGTGTGAGTTGAACTCGCTGGTCAGCCGGGCAAAGAGCCGCCGCGGGGAGGTGTAGAGCGCGCCGGTAGCGCCGCCCTCGTTCACCACCAGCGCGCCCAGGTTGGCGGCCGGGTCGTGAATGATGTCGCGCAGTCGCCGGCCCGAACCGGTGACCAGGAACAGCCGGCCGGCCAGCTCAGGCACGGCCTCGGGCAGGGCGATGGTCTCGGCCTGCGGGAAGATGCGCCGCGGCTCCAGCGGCCAGCCGATGTAGACCGAAATGTTGCCGGCCGCGCCCTCCGAGGCTTCGATCTCGGACAGGCGTTGGCCCGCTTCGCCAATCGCTGCGATCAACTCGGCAAGGTCTGGGAAAGGTGCTTCAAGCGCCATGTGTTGTCATTTCTCCTATTTTTTCGATCCACCGCGCCGCCTCGCCGGGCGCCAGGTAACCGGCCATCATCTCGAAGCGCAGCGCTGCGCCGCCGGCCAGCAGCCGCACATGCCCCTTGGCCTTCTCGGCCGTGTACCCCTCCGGCTCGGCCGTGGCCGGCAAACACAGCCCCAGCGCGCAGACGCCGCTGTCGTAGCGAAACGCGCTGGCCGTCAGCGGCCCATATTCCACCAGCAGCCGCTCTCGCTCGCCAAAGACGGCGGGCATCAAATGAACGTTCGTTCGTTTCATATCAGTTCTTCCAGGCGACCGAGCCGCTCGTCCCGGTCGGGGCGCGGCCGCGGTTCGAACGCCTCGACTGCGAAGGAGCGGCGCACGAGGTCGCGACCCTCGGCCAGCGAGGCCAGGGCGCCGGTCGCCAGCATCTGCATCAGGATGTTGCCGATGGCGGTTGCTTCCACCGGCCCGGCGATGACCGGCCGTTCGGTGAAGTCGGCCGCCAGTTGATTGAGCAGGCGGTTCTGGCTGCCGCCGCCCATGATGTGCAGCGGCGCGGCCGGCCGGCCGATCAACCCCTCGATGCGGCCCAGCGTGCTGCGGTACTTCAGCGCCAGGCTCTCGTAGATCACGGCTGCCAGCGCGCCGACGGTTTCCGGCGCCGGCTGGCCCGTGCGCGCACCAAAGGCGCGCACACGGCCGGGCATGTCGCCGGGCGCGGCAAATTCGGCCGCATCCACGTCAATCACGGCCCTGGCCGGCGCCGCGGCTTCAGCTTCGGCCACGATCTGCTCCCAGGACAGGGCGCGGCCGGCCGCGGCCCAGGCGCGGCGGCATTCCTGGATGATCCACAGCCCGGTGATGTTCTTCAGCAGGCGCACGGTGCCACAGACGCCGCCTTCGTTGGTGACATTGGCTTCCAGGCTGGCCGCGTTGATGACCGGTGCCTGCGTTTCGACGCCCAGCAGCGACCAGGTGCCGGAGCTGAGGTAGGCGTGATGCGCGCCTTCTGCCGGCACCGCGGCCACCGCGCTCGCGGTGTCGTGACAGCCCGGAGCCACAACCAGTACACCGGCCGCGCCGGTCTCCGCGGCCACGTGCGTCAGCAGATGGCCCAGGATCGTGCCAGGCTCCACGATGGGCGGCAGGATGTGCGTCGGCAAGCCAAGCCGCGCCAGCAGGTCAACGGCCCATTGACCGCGGTAAGGATCGAGAAACTGCGTGGTGCTGGCAATGGTGCGCTCGCTCAGCGCCCGACCCGTCAGCCAGTAGTTGAGCAGATCGGGCGTTAGCAGCAGGGTGGCGGCCGCGGCCAGGGTTGGATCCTGGCGCTCGGCCATTGCCAGGAGTTGATAGAGCGTGTTCAACTGCATGAACTGAATGCCGGTTGCGGCAAAGATCTCCTCGCGGGGCACGCGGCGGAACGCAGCCCCCATCATGCCATCGGTGCGGCTGTCCCGGTAATGGTAGGGATTGCCCAGCAGTTGGCCGCGACCATCCAGCAGGCCGAAATCCACCCCCCAGGTGTCAATGCCCAGGCTGGTCAGCGGGCCGTTGCCGGCGGCCGCGGCCCGGCGCAGCCCCTCTTTGATCTCGGCGAACAGGCCCAGGATATTCCAGTGCAGACTGGTTCCCCCGTCGGCGCGCAGCAGTTGCACCGGCCCGTTGGCGAAGCGGTGCAGCTCGACCAGCGTCAGGCGTTCGCCATCGAAGCGACCGACGATGGCCCGCCCCCCCGAAGCGCCGAGGTCAAGCGCAAGGTAATTGCGTGTAGACCGGTTCACGGTTCTCCTCGATCGGGAAAGCCTTTGCGCCCCTGCGCCGTGGCGTCTTTGCGTTTGGGCCTCTTCGTGTCACAGCTTCCGTCCCAGCATCAGCTTGGCGTTGTTCTCTCCGCCGTTGGCCGCGTAAAGCAACGGCAGCGGCCGATCCACCCCTTCGACGAACGTCGGGCGGGCGCTCCAGTTGGCCTGTGACAGCACGCAGTTCAAGTCCATCCAGTATTGCAGCCGCGCCGGGCTGAGGCCCTGCACCATGTGAAAATGGTTGGCCGGCGGCAGGTGCTTGTACTCGTTCATCGAGGCATACTTGGGTACCACGAACGTGTGCGGCCATTGCGGCGTGGTGGCTTTGCACAGCGCGGTGGCCAGCGGATCGGGCACGCCGGCCGAGCTGGCCTCGTCCCAACTCATGCTGAAGATGCCGCAGAGGTCGCTGAAAGTCAGGCGCCCGGCAATACCGGTCAGGCCGCCCGGCGAGATGAAGGTGACCGAGTTGCCCATGCCGGGGAAGTAGCCGGAATCGGCCAGCGGCATACTGACGGCGGCCATGATCTCGTCCACGTTGGCGCCCGGCCCCGCGGCCCAATCGAAGGAGGCGCTGCCGGAGTTGTCGCCATCCACCAGGCCCTTGGTGGCCCAGGTTGCGTCGGGCAGACTGAAATCAAGTTTCTGCGCCAGCGCCTGCAATTCCCACGGCTCCCACACCTTGCGAAAATCCATGAAGAGAGGCGGAGCGCCGCCGGTCAGGCCGGACATGAAGAGCATGGTGAGCAGGCCCTGCACGTCGGCCTCGGTGGCGAAGGGGACAGGCGCCTTGCGGCCGTTGTGATCGAAGGTCGAGTTGAAGAAGGACTCCATGGCGTCGGCCACCGGCAGCGGAAGGCCCCGCAGATCGGATCCCCATTCGAGCTGACTCATGAAGCCGCCGCCCACCGCGTTCAAATCGTTCAACAGATTGCGCGTGATCAGATAAAGCGCCAGGCTCTGATCGAACCGGTCCGAGTCCACTTGATCGCGCAGTTCCAGCCGCTTGCCTAGATGATGATCCACAAAGCCGCGCAGCTTCTTCAGTTCGGCTGTGTCGTAGGCTTTCTTGGCGAGCATGTCCGCCAGCAGCTTCATATCCAGGCGGGTGATTTCCACGCCAAACTGGCGCCGCGTGGGGATGACGTGGGCAAGCGCGGTTTCCATGCCCATGCTATCATGACCGAAGATGACCACGCGACGCCCTTTCAGCGCCTGCGTGGTGACCGCGGCGCAGGCCCAATCCACCAGCGCCTGCGCCGTGCCCTCGCTCATCGGCGGGTTCATGCCGGCGTCAGGCCAGGAACCGACGTTGAGGTGCGAGAGCTTGCCATACTGCGCCAGCGCGCCGTTGATCGCATGGGCGAAGACGACCCCGGGTTTGGGGCCGGAATTTCCACAGGTGAAGTTGATGGGGGTGTCCATGGGGAACTGCGCCAGCAGCGAAATCACGCTGAGCTGTGGGAAGGCCCAGGTGTCGGGCGTACAGACCAGGATTTTGACGCCGGCATCCTGGAACTGTTTGGCGACTGCATCCGCCTGCGGTTCGCCGTCCACCAGGATGGGCGACCAGACGACCCTGGCTGCTGAGCCGTCCGGCAGTTTGACGCGTGCGGCCAGCATGTCGGCCACCATCTGGCAGATGTTCCGGCAGCGTTGGCGGCTGGCCGCGTCGATGCGCGGATCGCCGGCCACGAACACACCAATGGCCGGCGTGTTCCGCGCGGCGGCAGGGGCAGAATCGGAAAGTGCGATCGCTTCTTGCATAATGGGTCTCCCTTGCAATTGTGTCGCTGTCCATGAGCCATTTTTGTCAGCAGGGCGAGCCGCGGCTCATGGACAACTCTTGTCAAAAAAAGGAGCTGGTCGCCGCCGAATGAATTCGGGGCGAAGGGGCGCCGAATGAATTCGGGGCGAAGGGGCGCCGAATGAATTCGGGGCGAAGGGCCGCCGAATGA
>JAYRVL010000340.1:0-6138 GCA_041918575.1 Anaerolineae bacterium
CGAGGTGCTGCGCTTCTTCATGTTCGGCATTTCGATGACGGCCGGGTGACAGGAATGAAAGCCGCCGTGATCGAGGCCACAAAGCCGTGTTTGGCGGTCATGTTGCTTTCATGTACAATGAACGTGTGATGTGTATGCCAGCACCAATCCAGGTGAATGGGTGGTGTAGAAGGGAGTCTGGTAACGTGGTCACTGTCTATCGTCTGAATGTCAATGAATTGAATGAGCAGTTCATCCAAGCCCTACAAATGCTCTTTAGGGACAGGGAAGTGGAGATCACGGTCACTGAAGTAGACGAGACTGACTATCTGCTGCGGTCGGAGCCGAACCGCAGGCGATTGTTGCAGGCAATCAAGAACATTGACAATGGGAAGAACATCGTTGAGATTCCTCTGGAAATGCTGCAATTGGAAATGCAATGAAACGCGTGGTGTTCGAGTCAAGTGCGTTTGAGGATTTTGTGGATTGGGCTGAATCCGACAGGAAGATTCAAACAAAGATCGCGACACTGATTCGTGATATTCAGCGCAGCGCATTTGCGGGCCTGGGCAAACCGGAACCACTGCGGTATGACCTGAAAGGCTATTGGTCGCGCCGGATTACCGAGGAACACCGTCTCGTCTACAAAGTGACCGATGATGCGATCATCGTTGCTTCTTGTAAGTATCACTATGATTAGCGACGATACTGCCTGCCTGGTAGCAATGGTGCCTTGATTTGCATCGCGGCTTCCTCGGGCACGAACTAAACCGCATCGCTCATCTCGTGGCAAAGCATGAGCAAAATCTCTTGGAGGCGTGGTATGAGTACTTTAGTGCTTGAGATGGACCCTGTTGCGGTAGAAGTCACTGTGACAGATGATGACCTGACCGTGGCTCTAGCCGATGGTCGTCGAATGTATGTGCCCCTATCCTGGCACCCTCGTTTGTTCCATGCTTCTGACGTGGAACGACAGAATTGGCAACTCTTGGGAGACGGCTATGCGATCGAATGGCCTGATCTGGATGAGCATATCGGCGTCGAAGGGCTATTGGCGGGACGACAAAGTGGTGAAAGCCCCCAGTCACTCAAGCGCTGGCTAGGCGCACGTCAGGCGCATGCGTGACACAGTACTGACGTTGTGATGTAAGGACTATCGAATGTACCAACGCGACCAGAATCGGGACGAAAACCGCCTCGTTGATTTGACAGCCTCCCTCTGACCTGGTATACTAATCCATAGATGGATGTCTATATGATGTATGAACGATGACCAACTTACTTGCGTTTGCCAAAATCATTGCGGATGAAACCCGCCAGCAGATCATGCAGATTCTGTGCTGTAGTGAGCTGTGCGTCACGGACGTGGTGGAACGGCTGGCGCACGACGGCAACGAGGTCAGCCAACCGACGGTTTCCCATCATTTGAACCTGCTGCGTGAAACCGGGCTGGTCACGATGCGCCGCGAGGGTCGTCAGGTCTATTACAGCCTGAACCAGGACGCAGTGGCGATTTGCTGCGGGGTGTTCCTGCAGAGGTTCGCGCCCGAACAGGAAATCTGGTCGCTGCAGCCCCATCAGCCGCCCGCCTGAGTCAGGCTGTTTTTTTGATCTTATCTATAGATGCTCGTCTATGCAAGTTGAGGATCGCCAGCCGATCAACCGCCGGTGAATGGCGAACGAATCACATCAATCGCAAGGAGTCTGAAGCATGTCAACGATGAACACCCCTACCGCCCCGCCCGATGCCGACCGCGTGCGCGGTCGCGTGCAGGATCGTTACGGCGCCCTCGCGCGCCAGGTCAACTCGGCCGACCTCAAGGGCCAGGCCACCCCGGTCAACTGTTGTGAGCCAACCACCGCCGCCGCCAGTTGCTGCGGCCCTGCCAGCTCAGTGACGCTGGACCTGAGCAGCCTGGATCTGGTCAACGCCGCGGGCGCGCCGACCTCCAGCGTGGTCGGCGCCCTCTACTCGCCCGATCAGCTCTCCGATCTACCGGATTCGGTGACGGCCATTGCGCTGGGCTGCGGCAACCCAACCGCCATCGCCGGCCTGCGCGCCGGGCAAACCGTGCTCGACCTGGGCAGCGGCGGCGGCATTGACTGTTTCCTGGCCGCGCGCCAGGTTGGCCCCGGCGGCCGCGTGATCGGCCTGGACATGACCACCGACATGATCCGGCTGGCGCGGCGCAACGCCAAGAAGTTGGGTCTGGCCAACGTGGAATTTCGCTGGGGTGAGATCGAAGAGATGCCGGTGGAGGACGATTCGGTGGATGTCATCATCTCCAACTGCGTCATCAACCTGTCGCCGGACAAACCCCAAGTCTTTCGGGAAGCCCTGCGTGTGCTCAAACCGGGCGGCGAGCTGGCTGTGTCAGACATGGTGTTCGAGGTGCCGATCCCGGAAGCGCTACGCGGCGACCTGGACTCCTGGGCCGGCTGCGTGGCCGGCGCCTGGCTGGAGAGCGATTATGTGGAGGCGATTCGTCAGGCCGGTTTTCGAGAGGTCGAGGTGACGGCGCGGGACTATCTGCCTATCACCGAGGTGCTGAGCGCCAGCGACATCGCCGCGCTGCAGGCGCAGGCCAACGGCCACCTGGCCGGCGTCTCCCTGGACCGGGTTATGGCGAGCGTCAAAGTGCGAGCGCGTAAATAACGCGCTAGACGACTTACACGCGATTGCTAATCTGATTTTGATATTTCATTCGCGTTGTGCTAATATGTGATCGTGTACAAACTCATCTTCGCCAAAGAAGCGCAAAAAGCATTGTTGCGATTACCCAGGAATACGGCTGTGCTGATACGCCAGAAACTGGATCAACTAGCAGTTAATCCCTACGCGCCACATACGAACACCAGAAAGCTGCAAAATCGTTCGGGCTATCGTTTGCGAGTAGGGGATTGGCGAGTGATTTACGAAGTACAAAACGAGGTATTAGTGATCTTGGTTCTGAAGATAGCCCCACGCGGAGGGATATACCGATGAGCGCATCTGTACAGGTGATTGCACGCAATGGTAAGCCGGAATGGGCCGTATTACCATATGATGTTTATTTGCAGATGGCCGAAGAGGCAGAAATGCTGCACGATGTCCGCGATTACGATTCTGTCAAAGCAGCCATCGAACAGGGCCGAGAAGAACTGATCCCCAGTGAGGTTGTCTTTGCGTTGTTGGATGGCGACAATCCGGTCAAGGTCTGGCGAGAACATCGGGGATTGACTCAGCAGCAGCTTGCAGAACAGGCGGGGATCAGTACTCCCTATTTGTCGCAGATCGAAACCGGTAAGCGAACCGGAACTACGGACGTGTTGCTCGCTGTAGCCAAAGCCCTCAAGGTGACGTTGGACGATGTGATTCCGCAACCCACTGAACCATGAGGCAGGAATTCCAAATGTAGGCGTTGATCGGACCTGGATTGGAGGCTTCAGCCGGTTTCTTGGCCAGCAAAGCCGCAAACTGCACCGGCTAAAGCCTCGATTCCGGTCACATTTGGAATTCCTGACCATGAGGGCGGGCGGCGGGCGTCAGCGCTTTGTCCACACGAACGGCGTCGTGTAGACCAGGCAGCGGAAGCCCAGTTTTTCCAGGATAGGACGGCTCATGGGGCTGGCATCCACGGTGAGAAAACGCACACCGCGGGTGCGGGCCTCTTGGCTGCGCACGGCCACCAGGTCGGTGTAGATGCCGCGGCCGCGGTAGGCCGGCAGCGTGGAGCCGCCCCACAGGTCGGCAAACCGGCGGCCGGGATGGTAACAGATGCGGGCATTGGCCACCGGTTTGTCGTCTGCATAGGCCTGAAAGATGCTCATCAGGTCAGGATGGGTGCGCAGCGTCTGCGCCAACTCATCCTCCAACCCTGGCGTCGGCTTTTCCCACACCTGCGCCTGCACCGCGGCGACCAGGCTCAACTGCGCCGGGTCAGTGATACGCCGGATGTCGGCGCTCACGGGCTGGAGGAGCCGCGCCGGCGCCTCCTCCAGATCGAGCACCATCAGCGCCTCTGGCTCATCCGGCTCGAAGCCGTGGGCGATGAGCCGCTGCTTGAGGTCGGCCGGCGTATCGTGATCGAAGACCTTCCATTCGAAGCTGCTTTCGAAGCTGCTTTCGAAGCTGCTTTCGAAGCTGCTTTCGAAGCTGCTTTCGGAACTGCTTTCGGAACTGCTTTCGGAACTGCTTTCGGAACTTGCCTGGAAGTTCTCGTCCCCGTCCTCGAGACCCCGGCCGGCTGTCTCCATGTGCCTGCTCATGTCTGCGATCTGCGCTTCGATGGCCTCGTCAGCCGTTTCAGGGCTGAGCCGCGTGTAAAGAATCCAGCCGCCGTGATGGCTGGGCGGTTTCATCATCACCCGCGTCAGGTGGGGCAGCCTCTCCACGCGACCCTGTGCATCGAAAGGATCGCGGCGCATCTCTGCGTCGTAAAGTGCCAGGATTTCGTCCGTTGTCATGCGCCGATCCGATCTCAACCTGCGCAGGCGTCTTCGCCGCCATCCACGAAGATGACCGAGCCGCTGACCCACCGAATGTCAGGATGCGACAACTGGCGGATGGTGATCGCCACGTCCTGCGTCGTGGTCAGGCGACCTACCGGGTTGCGGCGCAGCGCGCCTTCGACGATCTTTTCGTTGCCGGGAATTTTGCGCAGCGCGGGGGTGTCGGTGACGCCCGCCTGAATGCAGTTGACCAGGATGCCCTGCTTGCCCAATTCCTGCGCCAGCACGCGCGTGTGCGATTCGAGCGCGGCTTTGGCCGCGGACACCGCGCCGTAATTCGTCACCACACGATGCGAGCCTTCGCTGGTCATGGCAAAGATGCGGCTGCCGCGCCCCAGCAGCTGGCGATCCATCAAATCCTGCGTCCAGTACACCAGGCTGTGCGCCATCACATCCAGGGTCATATCCATCTGCGCCTTGCTGATGCGCTGCGCCGGGTCTTCATGCACGAAGGGCAGCAGGGTGCCAAACGCCAGCGAGTGCATCATGACATGCACGGTGCTCTCAGCGCCCGCGGCGGCCAGCGTCTCCTGCACCTTGTCCAGCACACGCCCGCGCTTGGTCTCGTCGGCCGCGTTGATATTGAAAAACATCGCCTGGCTGCCGTAGCCTTCGATGTCTTCGATCAGGGTCTTGACCAGGGGCAGGGTCGTCTTCATGTCCAGGTGGACGCCAAAGATATTCATGCCCGCCTTCGCCAGCTCGCGCGAGACCGCTGCGCCCATGCCGCTCGATGCGCCCAGAATGAGCGCCCACTTGCCTTTGAACGATTGATCACTCATCGGTTGATTGTTCCTCCACATTCGCACATTGTCTTGAAAAGATGTTTCGACGCTGCCCGGCCGCACGGGATTGCCAGTACCACTGTAATTTTATCACTGGAATGTAATCACTGGCAATGTTCATGCTGCAGGAATTCCAAATGTGATCGCTGAAGACATCTGGAATGGAGGCTTTAGCCGGTTATTGGGCGCTTGAGAACCCTGTAGCAGACCGGCTGAAGCCTCGATTCCGGGTACATTTGGAATTGCTGGTTCATGCTGGCAATGTTCACGAATGTAACCCCATTCCTGCTCATTCGTCACGCGCACCTTCGGAACGCAACAAAAGCCAGCTATAGTGAGACCCATGACACCAAGGCCATTGCCCACGCACGAAGAAATCCACACCGCCTATCAACAAGGCGAAGCGGCGGTGATCGCCCTGTTCGACGGATTACAAACTGTGATTCGTGCATGGTGGCCATTGTACCACTGGATCGGTTCAGATGAAATCAGGATTCATAGAGGACCATCCCCTCGCTCAAGGCCGCGGTAATGAACGCATTGGGCACCTCGCGCCACTCGGCCACCTCCTCCGGCGTCCACACCAGGATGTCCTTGGCCGGCGCCAGGCCGACCAGCGCTCGACGGTAGCGCGCCGCGCGGCGGTAGCGCGGCTGGTCCGACGGCTCGATCAGCAGCAGATCATAGTCGCTATCGGGCCGTGCGTCACCGCGTGCGCGCGAGCCAAACAAGACGATCTTCTGAGGGTTTCCGGTGGCCCTAATCCGGTGGACCATCTCTTTGAGCGAAGCGTCCAACCTTGCACGCTCGGTCACTCCTGACCCTGCCATATACCCTCCATTTGCTTCTCATTTCCTTCTCATTTCCTTCTCATTTCCTTCTC
>JAYRVL010000341.1:0-4487 GCA_041918575.1 Anaerolineae bacterium
ATCGCGCTGCAGTCCATGACGATGATGCGCTGCTGCGCCCGCTCATCGTCGCTCTCTTGCGCGTCGGCGCGCAGTCGGCGCTCGACCTCGCGCAGAAGCGAGGTCTTGCCGATGCGGCGAATGCCCATGATGGCAAAGTTGCTGGCGCTGCCCTGCAGGACGCGGCGCAGCTCCAGATCGCGGCCGAAGAAGCGGGAACCGCTGACCGGTTTGCTCGTTTCGTAGGGCGTCAAGAGGCTGAGGGCCATCTGCCGGCTGAGGCGGTCGAGCAGTTCACTGGTGGGGCGGCGCGATTCACGCACGGCTTCCTGGTCGGCCCGATCGAGCACCAGCGCAGGGACCAGCGTGCGCTGCAAGGCCGATCTCAATCCCGCGGCCGAGCCGTCTACGAGCAGGATGGGGTTGCGTTCGGCCAGGTTGCGCACGCGGATCAACTCGATCAGGCTCTGCGTCAGCTCGCGCTCGGAGAGAGCGGTCAAGTCATGGCCGCGCACCCAAATGACCGGCGAACGATCGGAAAAGCGCAGCTTCCACGCGGCGAAATCTACGAAGTAGAGGTGAAAACCGAGCACTTCCTCGTGCAGCCGGACGCGATAATCGAGCGTTTCGTCCAGGAAGTGCAAGAATCCGGGCATTTCCTGGCGCCAGGAGTGTCTGGTGTCGGCCATACGCGTAACTTTCCAGGCTGGCAGGGACAACGTGTTCAACAACGCCTGCATGAAGGATACACGAAACCGGTCTGATCGTCAAACGGGAAGATTGTTGATTGGTAATCGGAAGGTGAAGACGGCCCCCTGTCCAGGCGTTGACTGAAAGCTGATCTCGCCGCCGGCCTGTTCGACGATCTGCTTGCAGATCGCCAGCCCCAGGCCGGTGCCCAGTCGTGTCAGGGACTTGGCATTGTCGGCCCGGTAGAACTCACCGAAGATGTGCGGCTGCGCCTCCGGCGGAATGCCGATGCCGGTGTCGGCCACCTCGGCCAGCAGATGTCCATCCGTGGCCTGCAGGCTGATGCGCACATGGCCGCCCGCCGGTGTGTATTTGATGGCGTTACTGATCAGATTGGTCCACAGGCTCTTCACCTGACCAGGGTTGGCAGCCAGCGCCGGCAGATCAGGCGCCACCGTGGCTTCGAGGCTGACCTGTGCATCCTGAGCCTGGCCGCGGAAGGCGTCGAGCACCGTGTTCAACACCTCTTCTATTTTGACCAACTCGACCCGGCTGCGCGCCCGTTCGCGCACGCGGCCCAACTCCAGCAAATCGGCAATCAGCGCCAACTGCTCCAGGGCGCGGGCTTCGGCGCGTTCCAGGATGGCGCGCTGCTGCTCCTGCGGCACGTAACCTTCCAGGATCAGTTTGAGATAGCTCTGAATGGCCGCCACCGGCGCGCGCAGCTCGTGCGTGACCAGCAAGGTGAACTGCGTGCGCGCGGCCTCGGCCTGCTCCAGGCGCACGTTCAACTCAGTCAATTCCTGCGCGCGGGCCTCCAGCGCCAGATTGGCCTGGCTCAGGCGCTCGTTGAGCTGCGTCAACTGATCGCGCTGCGCCTTGCATTCGGCATTGGCGCGGCGCAGTTGGCTGTTCAGTTCCTTCATGCGCTCGGAGCGGGTCATGCACTGCTGGTTGCTGGCGCGCAGTTCGCGGTCACGCTGGCGCAGGTGCTGCACGATGCTGGAAATCAGGAAGGCCTGGAAGAAGGCGGTTGACATCAGGCCAAAGACCTTGGCGATCAGAAAAGTGTCGCGCTGATGGAAGCCTTCGTCAATCAACCCGGTCAGGTGAAAGTGGGGCAGCAGCCCGAAATACTCGCCGGCCGTAAGACCGGCGTAGAGCAGGCTGCTCAACGCGGCGAATCCATAGGCATCGGTCTGGGTCAACAGCGCGCTGGCCAGCCCCACCAGGACCAGGTAGTAGAGGTAGAAGGGGTTTTCCGCGCCGCCGGCCATGTGCAGCAGCCAGGTGACGCACAGCATGTCGAGCGCAATTTGCAGCTTGACCAGCCAGGTCGCTCGGCGCACCTCTTGGTCACTGTGTGTTGTTTGCAGAAAGTAGCGCCGGTAGCCCCAGATGAGCAAATTGTAGAAGGCCAGGACGCCCGCCGCCGCCGCCAGCCGCCAGACAGGCAGCACGCCGGGCAGGCGCAGATGGCTGATGGCGATGATGAGCAAGGTCGCGCCGACGGCGATCCAGCGCAAGCTTACCAGCCAATCAATGCGGTCGCCCAGCTCCTGGCGAAATGACGTAAACAGGGTTGTTACCCGCGATGCAGACACGGCAATTCCTCCGGCGGCAGCAGGGAGTTAGCCCGGTACGTCAAAATGACGCTGAATGGCTGCCAGCGCGTCCGGCAAGTGCGCCTCCGAGATGATGCAGGTCACGGTCGAAATGGAGGTGCTAATGGCTTCGATGTTGATGCCGGCCTGCGCCAGCGCCTGAAACATCGTGGCTGCAATGCCCGGACGTTCCCGAAAATCGGGGCCAAAGATGGCGATGCTGGCGGCCCGGCCGTCATGCACGATGCTGCGCGCCCGCACCTCGCGCGTGGCCGCATCCACCACAGCCAGCGCGGCGGCAAGATCATCGCGTTGGACGCACAGAACGAAGTGATCCTGCTGGTTGAGATCAATGCACTGCACGATGAACTCAACGTTGATGCGCGCATTGCCCAGCGCGCCCAGGATCATGGCGGCCATGCCCGGCCGATCTGGCAGCCCAATGACGCTAATGCGGGCCAAATCTTGATTCTTCAGGATGCCGCCGATGCGTGTTTTGATATTCATGCGGGCCTCGTTGGTCAGGCGGGTTCCAGCACGGAGGCGAGCAACTCGTTCACCTTCGTGCGCAGTTCCCGTGGATTTACCGGTTTGGACAGAAAAGCATCAATGTGAATGTAGTCCGACATGGGGAACAGGGCCGCATAGTCAGTGTTCGCAATAGATGTCACCATGATGATCGGCACATGCTGCAGTTCAGGATCATCGGCCATGCGCTGGCTCATGGTTAGACCATCAAGCACAGTAGACATGATGACATCCAGGATGACCAGGTCGGGTTGCTCGCGGGTCAGTTGGCGCATGCCGTCCGCGCTGGAACTGGCGCTCACCACCTGATGGTCGTCCACCGAGAGCACCGTACGCATCACCTCGACGAAGTCAGGATCATCGTCTACCACTAAAATTTTCGCCATTACCATTCTCCTCGTGTTCTCCACCAACGATGCTAGTTCACCTGCATGTGGGCGCGAAACTCGTCACCAAAATGATGCACCAGGGCGTTGACAGGATTGGCCATGCCGGCGCCTAACGGGCAGAAGGTGATGCCGCTGATGCCCCGCGCCAGCCACTGCAAATTCTGCATGTCATCGGCGGTGGCGCTGCGCTCCGTGAAGCGGGTCAGCGTTTCCAGCAGCCGATAGCCGCCAAGCCGGCAGGGCACGCAACTGCCGCATGATTCATGAGTAAAGAAAGCCACGGTGCGCCGCGCCACCTCCACCATGTCGGTGGTGTCGTCCATCACGACGATGCCGCCGGTGCCGAGCTGCGTGCCGATTGCCTCCAGGCCCTCGAACGACATGGGAACATCGAGCTGCGCCGGCAGCACTACGTTGGTTGAAATTCCGCCCGGAATCACGGCCTTGATTGTATGGCCGTGACGAACCCCGCCCGCGTAGTCATCAATGATGGCGCGCAGCGGCGTGCCCAGGGGAAGCTCATACACACCGGGGCGATTGACATGGCCGCTGATACAGAAAATCTTGGGGCCGGCGCTCTTCTCCGTGCCAATGGCGGCGTACCATTCGGCGCCGTTGAGAACGATGTGCGGTACATTCACCAGCGTTTCCACATTCTGCACCACCGTGGGCTGACCCCAGAGGCCGGCCTGCACCGGATAGGGCGGTTTCAGGCGCGGTTCGCCTCGCCTTCCCTCCAGTGATTCGATCATGGCCGTCTCTTCGCCGCAGATGTACGCGCCGGCGCCGCGGTGAACGGAAATGTCCAGGTTGAAGCCGCTGTGCAGGATGTTCTTGCCCAGCAGACCATACTCATAGGCGTCGGCAATGGCCTTGATCCAGCGCTTGACGCCCAGGAAAAACTCTCCCCGGATGTAGACGAAGGCCCGCTGCGCCTGGATGGCATAGGCCGCAATGATAACGCCCTCGATGATCTGGTGCGGGTCCCGTTCGACAATGGCGCGATCCTTGAAAGTGCCCGGTTCGCCCTCATCGGTGTTGACGGCCAGGTAACGCGTCACCTCTGCGCCTTTGGGCACGAAGCTCCATTTCAGGCCGGTGGGAAAGCCGGCGCCGCCGCGCCCGCGCAGCCGCGCCCGCTTGACTATGTCAATGATCTCGTCGGGAGTAAGCGTCAGCGCCTTGCGCACCGCCTGATACCCGCCATGATCGAAGTACGTAGCGATTTTTTCCGAGTTTGGCAGGTGAAGGTTCCGAGTCAAAACTGGTTGCCACATGACAGCACTCTTCCTTTCAG
>JAYRVL010000342.1:0-5404 GCA_041918575.1 Anaerolineae bacterium
CGCCCACCCGCAAACCAGACCAGCCGCCCACCAGACAAGGAGACAAGGAGACAAGGAGACAAGGAGACAAGGAGACAAGGAGACAAGGAGACAAGGAGACAAGGAGACAAGGAGACTGATGGAACTTGGTGGATCGCGGGTGAGGCAGGAGCTTTTCGCGTTGGGCGTCGTAGCGTTGGTGCTGGTGGTTTTTCCGGCCGGCATCTTCGGCTACCAGGCGTGGCGGACGGCCTCGGCCGGCGTCAAGATTGTAGAGATCGTGGCCCGCGCGCCGGAACAGGGCGGGTTCAGCCCGGACCGGTTGAGCCTCCGGGTAGGTGAGACTGTCAGGCTGCGCATCAGCTCGCCGGACGTGGTGCATGGGTTGACCATCCCTGGCCTGGGCGTCAATGTCAATGAGATCTACCCCGGCAAGGTGGTTGAGGTGGACGTGACGCCGGATAAGCCGGGGCGTTATGCCTTCGCCTGCACCCGCTGGTGCAGTGTGGATCACTGGCGCATGCGCGGGGTGATCGAGGTCACGGGAGGTTCGCCGCTGGTGATGGCGACGATAGAGCCGCCCCTGTTCCAGCAGCTCGGCATTGACCTTGACGCCATGCGCCACGCGGCGCAGATCACGCCCAACGCCACACCCTCAAGCGGTGCGGGCGCGGCGCTGAATGTGGCGCTGCCGCAGGATCTGACCGACCCGGCCACACGCCGTACGCTTGCGCCCGCCGGCGCGTTCGATAACCTGCGGGCCGATCCCGCCAACGCCGCGCTGAGCGATGCCGATGTTTGGAACCTGGTGGCATGGGTGTGGCTCAAGGACACGTCACCGTCCGCGCTCGCGCGCGCCGAGACGCTCTACGCCCGCGATTGCGCGGCCTGCCACGGCCCGGATGGCAAGGGGAAAGGCCCGGCCGGCCTCAATCTGCCCGGCTTGCAGAAAATGGATCCCGCCATGCCGCCAGGGCCGGCCGACTTCACTGAGGCAAGTGCGATGCTGGCGACCAGCGACGTGTTACTTCAGGGCAAATTACTACGCGGCGGCATGGGCACCGGCATGCCGGAGTTCGGATCGCTGTATACGGACGAAGAACAGTGGGCGATGATCGCTTATCTCCGAACATTCCTGTTCGCGAAATAAGGCCCCAACTGAGATTAGTAAGGAGGAATAGATGTCTACGAAAGCCAATCCAGTCCCACAGGGCCGCAAGGTCAAGACCCTACCCCCAAAGCGCAGCAGCCTGCCGCTCTATGTGGCCGGCGGCGCGTTGCTCGTCATTGTCGTCGGCGTCGTGCTGTTGGCGAGCGCCGGGCTCGGCTCGTCCGGTACGAGCATTCCGGCACGGGTTACCGGCAGGCCAAGCCTCGTTGTCGATCGGGAGCAGATTGATTTCGGTAAGGTGCCCCTTGACATACCGGTCAAGGCCACTTTCAAGCTTAGCAACGTCGGCGACCAGCCGCTGCAAGTCTTGAACCAGCCGGTCGTCGAAGTCAAGCAGGGCTGCTGACCGCCCAAGGCGGTCGTCGGTTCGACGACCATCAAGCCCGGTCAGAGCACAGAACTCTCGATGGAATTCATGATGCACAAAGGTATGGAAGGCGTACACGATTTCCGAGTCAAGGTAAAGACCAACGATCCGGTCAATCCGGAGCAGGAACTGGTCGTGCTATCGGATTGGGGGAAGTGATCAAACGGGGCGATCAACATGGCTGAAGACTCGATTGCCGGTCTTCACGCGCATCGAGCCATATCGCTCATCAGACGGTCAGACCGAGATAGATGCACTTGCCGAGAACAGCGAACGGTGGGCGGTTGAGGTCAAGACACCACCTGACTTTACCCACAGCAGCGAACGAGGGATACAGACCACAAGGCGCGCCAGACTTTGTTCCGCGCCGCGCTGGTGCTATACTCCGTGGCATGATGGAAACCCATGCACGGTCGCGCGCTGTTCTTTTCCTTTTTCTCACCGCTGCGCTGTGGAGCACCAGCGGCCTGCTCATCAAGCTGTTGACTTGGGAGCCGCTGGCGATCCTGGGCGGACGCAGCATCGTCGCCGGCATCGTGATCTGGCTTTCTCTGCGCCGGCGCGACGTCCATGTGACCCGCTTCACCCGCTGGCAAGTAGTGGGCGCGCTGAGTTACGTCGGCACGCAGCTCATGTTCATCACCGCCACCAAGCTGACCACGGCCGCCAATGCCATCTTCCTGCAATACACCGCGCCGATCTATGTCCTGCTGTTGGGATGGTGGCTGCTCAAGGAGCGTCCCCGTCGCGGCGACTGGATCGCCATGGTCGTGATCTTCAGCGGGCTGCTGCTCTTCCTGGGCGACGATCTGACGCTGCAAGGCCTGCGCGGCAACCTGCTGGCCATCCTCAGCGGCGTGCTCCTGGCCGTCACCACCCTGGTCACGCGGGGCGAAACGCGTGGCGCGCCGGCCGCAACCTTTCTCCTGGGCTGTCTCATCGGCGCGGCGATCGGGCTGCCCGCCCTGCTCCAGGCCAACTTCTCGCCGTTGAACCTGGAGATGATCGCCTTTCTCGGCGCTTTTCAGATGGGACTGCCCTTGATCCTCTACTCGGCCGCGATCCGGCATGTGCGCGCGCTGGAAGCCAGCCTGATCCTGACCCTGGAGCCGATTCTCAACCCGTTGTGGGTCTTCCTGGTCATCGGCGAAGCGCCGGGGCCGCTCGCCCTGGTCGGGGCTGCGCTGGTGGTGTTGGCCCTCAGCGGCCGCGCCTGGACCAGCGCCCGCAATTCGTGACGCCAGCCGCTTTTTTCGCATCCTCGCGTCCTCGTGCAGCCATTCCAAATGTGGTCGCTGAAGACACCTGGAATGGAGGCTTTAGCCGGTTATTGGGCGCTTGAGAACCCTGTGGCAGACCGGCTGCAGCCTCGATTCCGGGACCATTTGGAATTCCTGGTCTTCGTGGCCTTGTGTGAGACCTGTTCTTGTGATAAAATGAAATTGGGTTTTTCAGTGTGCGCCAGGCGCGTCCGCCATCGGCTCGCGCCCGGCTTGGAGTGAGAGCATGGAGGCAATTTATGCGAGACCGCATCTTGAAACGAGCAAAACATGAGTACACCCCCGGTCAGCGGCTGGCCGCGCTGGCGGCTGCAGCCCCGTTCTTCCTCATCCTCCTGCCTCTGCTCATCTACCGCCTGGGCGGCTGGCTGGATCGTGCGCTGGGCTGGCCGGCGCTGCTCTACCCGCCGGTCAACGCCCTCCTCGGCGGGCTGATGGCCCTGGCCGGCTTGGCGCTCGCCGTCTGGACGATCTACGTGCAGTTCACTCTGGGACGAGGCACCCCCATTCCCGTCATGGCGACCCAAAAGCTGATCGTCCGGCCGCCGTATTCCTTTTGCCGCAACCCCATGGCCCTGGGCACGGTCATCGGCTACCTGGGCCTCGGCGTCATCCTCGGGTCGCCGGGCGCCGCGCTCGTGGTGATCCTGGGCGCCGCCGCACTGCTCACCTACATCAAGCGCACGGAAGAGCAGGAGATGATCGCCCGCTTCGGCGACGAGTACCTGGCCTATCGAGCGCAGACGCCGTTCATCATCCCCCGCCTGCGCAGGAGGGGGCCATGAACCGCCCACCACGAACGTTCACCCCGCGTATCATTGTCCAAATGCTCTTCTTCATCGTGGTCACCCCCTTCCTGCCCTTGCTGGTCTCCTGGCGCTGGGATTGGTGGGAGGCCTGGGCCTATGCCGCCATCAGCATCCTGGGTTTCGCCATCAGCCGGGCGCTGGCGGCGCGGCGTCATCCTGATCTGCTCGCCGAGCGCGCCCGTTTCATGCAGCAGGAAGACGCCAAGCCCTGGGACAAGCGCCTGGCGCCGCTGCTCGGACTGGGCGGCGTGCTTGCTCTGCTGGTTGCCGGGCTGGACCGGCTTTGGGGCTGGTCGCCTGCGTTCAGCGGCCCGGTGAAGCTCCTGGCGCTGGCCCTCATCCTGGCCGGCTACACCCTGGGTTCCTATGCCTTGATCGCAAACCGCTTCTTCTCCGGCGTGGTGCGCATCCAGACCGAGCGCGGCCACCACGTCGTGTCGAGCGGGCCCTACCGCTGGCTGCGCCATCCCGGTTACGCCGGCGCGCTCCTGACCTACCTGGCAACCCCATTCTTCCTCGATTCGGTCTGGGCATTCCTGCCCACCCTGTTCATCATGGCCGTCCTGGTCGTGCGCACCGCGTTGGAAGACCGCACCCTGCAGGCTGAACTGGCCGGCTACCGGGAATATGCCGGCCGGGTGCGTTACCGGCTGCTGCCGGGCGTCTGGTGAACCCAGAGAGGCTGCCTGCAATCCTCATCTTCGTTCCCTTACCCCGTGATTGGAACCTGAACGCGAGCGGCGGCGTCATCGGCTGAAATCCAATGGCCGCGCGGCTCGTTCGTTGTGAGCCGGATGGGTTGTGCGGGGTCACCCAGTTCGAAAGGATATCATTCATGGCTCTTATCACACGCTTGTTTACGCATCCCCGGCGTCAGGTCGCGGTGGCGGCATCGCTGCTGTTTGCCACGGCCGTCTGCCTGCTGCAGCTCGGCGTGCGCGCGGTCTACGCACGCAGCACCGTTCATTTCTACCTGGTCTGGAACCTGTTCCTGGCCTGGCTGCCCATGCTCAGCGCGTTGATCGCCTACAACCTGGGCACGCGCGGCCGCTGGCGCAGTTGGCTGCTCGTCTTGCCCTGTCTGATCTTCTGGCTGCTCTTCTTCCCCAACGCGCCCTACATCCTCACCGACATGCTGCACCTGCGACCGCAGGGCAACATTCCGCTCTGGTACGACCTGATCCTGCTCATCACCTTTGCCTGGACCGGCGCCTTCCTGGGCCTGATCTCGCTCTACCTGATGCAATCGCTGGTGCGCCGCGCGGCCGGCGCCTGGGTCAGTTGGTTCTTCACCTTCGCCGTGCTTGGCCTGACCGGCTTTGGCGTTTACCTGGGGCGCTTCCCGCGCTGGAACAGTTGGGATGTGGTCGCCAACCCCAGCGGTTTGCTGCTCGACATCGCCGGCCACTTCCGCCACCCGGTCGCCAACGCCTCCGCCTTCGCCTTCTCCGCCCTCTTCGCCCTCTGCCTGGCCGCCATGTACTTCATGCTCGTCAGCATCATCGAGTTCAGGCAGGAAGAGGCGTGAGCGCTTGGCGTAATCAGCCCCTTGTCGTTCAGGAATTCCAAATGTGACCGGAATCGAGGCTTTAGCCGGCGCAGCTTGCAGCTTTGCTGGCTAAGAAACCGGCTGAAGCCTCCAATCCGGGTCCGATCAACGCCTACATTTGACCTTATTTGTCAAGAGTGAATTTCCCTTTTTCCCTTTTTCCCTTTTTCCTTTTTTTCCCTTTTTCCCTTTTTCCCTTTTCACCAAACCTCGCCCCACCTTCATCTTTGACCAGGTCTGTCTGGACAG
>JAYRVL010000343.1:0-4602 GCA_041918575.1 Anaerolineae bacterium
CATCTCCTCAAACCCCACCCTCTCCCCCGCGCTGTACACGCGCAGACCGCCGGTGCGTACATACCCCACCAGGGTGATGTTCCAGGCCCTTGCCAACTCCACTGAAAGCGCGGTCGGCGAGGTGTGACTGGCGACGACGGCCACGCGCATCTTGGCCGCTTTGTTGAGCATTTCCGAGCTGATGCGGCCCGTAGAGAGCAAGATCAAATCCTCGGTTGGCTGGCGGCTGCGCAGACACTGCCCCCACAGGCGGTCAATCGTGTTGTGGCGCCCCACATCCTGCGCGGTCATCAGCACCTTCTCGCCATCGCTCAAGCCGCTGGTGTGAATGCCGCGCGCGGCGCGGTAGAGCACGGCCGCCTCTTGCAGTTCGCTCATCAGGCGCATGAGTTGCTCCGGCGCCAACCGGCGGTCGGAGGTGAGCGGCGCCTGCTGCTCGGCCAGGTCATCGAAGGTGACGCCGCCGCCGCAGCCAGACGTGATGATGACGCGGCGGGGCGGCTCGAAATCGGCGTTGCGCAGCCACACATCCACGCAGGCGCCGCTGGGGCAGACTGTGACCAGGCGCACGTCGTCCATGCCCTGGATGATGCCCTCGGCGCGCAGGAAACCGAGCGCGAGGGTATCCTGTTCGAACGGCGAGCACATCAACGTTGCCAGTTCCAGGCCGTTGACGTGCAGACGCAGGAACTCCTCGCCCGGCGCCGCGCCATCCACCACCCGCCAGCTTCCCCGCTCGTACGCGCCGAATCTACAATTGACCAATCCATCCATCGGTTTGTTTGATTTCCATTGGCCTTGACTTTTGGCCTTGACTTTTTTAGCCGCCGAACAACTCCACCGCGCTCAAGATCGCGCCAGAGGCGGTTTGTCCCAGGCCGCACAGCGACGCATCGCGCATCACGGCCGCCAGTTCATCCAAATCGCCGCGGTCCTGCGGGCGTTCCTGGCCGCTGCGCAGGCGCTCCACGATTTCCACCTGGCGCTGCGTGCCCATCTGGCAGGGGTAGCATTTGCCGCACGATTCATGGGCAAAGAAGCGTGCCACCCGACTCACCACGTCCCAGGGCGCAACCGCGTCATCGAGCGCCATGACCGCGCCAGAGCCGAGCGTGGCGCCAATTTCACGCAGCGACTGCCAGTCGAGGGCCACATCGAAATGAGCCCGGCTGACGAAGCTGCCGGCCGCGCCGCCCAGAAGCACACTGGTGATGCGCTGACCGGGCCGCGGCCCGCCGGCCTGATCGAACAAGAGATGGCGCAAGGAGCGCCCCAGCGGCAGTTCGTAGAGGCCGGGGCGCTGCACGCAGCCGCTGACGCAGAAGAGCTTGACGCCCGGCGACTGCGCGACGCCGTGTTGACGCAGCCAGCCCGGCCCGTGGCGCACGATGGGCGGGATGTTGAAGAAGGTCTCGACGTTGTTGATGACCGTGGGCTGGCCGAACAGGCCCGCCTGCACCGGAAAGGGCGGTTTGACGCGCGGCATCCCGCGCTTGCCCTCGATGGACTCGAAGAGCGCAGTCTCCTCGCCGCAGATGTACGCGCCCGCGCCCAGGCGCAGTTCGATGTCGAAATGCAGATCGCTGCCCAACAGGTTGCGGCCCAGGTAGCCGGCCTCGCGGCAGCGGGTCAGCGCGTGCTCCAACAGCGGCGCCAGGTCCGCGTACTCCCCGCGCAGGTAGATGTAGCCGCCCACTTCGCCCTGCCCCTGGATGGCGAACGCGGCCAGCGCCATGGCCTCGAGCAGGCGGAAGGGGTCGCCTTGCAGCAGGGCGCGGTCCTTGAAGGCGCCCGGTTCGCTCTCGTCCGCGTTGCACACCACCATCTTGGGCGTGGCCGGCTCGTCCGCGGCGCTGCGCCATTTGACGCCGGTGGGGAAAGCGGCGCCGCCGCGACCCACCAGGCCCGACGCTTCGACGGCCTGCACGACCGCGGCCGGCGTCATGGTGGTCAAGGCCTGGCGCAGGGCGCTGAATCCGCCGGCCTGCTCGTAGTCCGCCAGGCGCCAGGGGTCAATGCGACCGATATGCTCGGCCAGCACAACCTGGCCGAGCACCGGCGCGGGCGGCGGCGCGGGTGCGGGCGGCGGCGCGTCCTGACCCGCGGCCAACCAGGCGAGCAGGTCGGCGGCCGGCAGGGACGTTTCATCGAGCAGAACCGCGGGGGCGTCTGCGCAGCGACCCAGGCAGGGCATCAACTCCAGGGTGAAGGCGCCATCGGCCGTGGTTTCGCCATGCTGGCGCAGGCCGGTGCGGCCGGCGATGGCCTGACGCAGCGCGGCGCTGTCGAGCGGACGGCTCAGCGAGCAGGCGACATCATCGCACACGCGCAGGAAATGGCGGCCATGCGGCTGGCTGTAGAGCATGGTGTAGAAGTCAATGACGCCGTAAATGTCGGCCACGGGCACGGCCAGCGCGGCGCCGACGCGGGTCACAAGATCAGGCGAGAGCCAGCCGTGGGCGCGCTGCACGGCCAGCAGACAGGGCAGCAGGTAAGCGCGGCCCTTGCCCTGGAACGACGCCAGGACAGACGCCACAGATTCGGAAGGGGAGAGCGCGGAAACAGGCATCGTCGGTCTTCCTGATGATGGGATTGGCACGGTAAGGACGGGATTATACCCGCATTGGCGGTGGTTTGCAAGAGGGGCACGAGATGAGACCGACGTGAGTCTCGCCACCGGATGAATCAATCACCGACGCCAGCTCGTGTCTGAGTGTTGATCAGGCCAACGCTAACTCGACCGTCGTCGGCTGCGTGATCGGGATCGGTTCGCTCTCCAGGTAAAGGGTATCATAGCTCAAATCCAGGCCGCCAGGCCACTCTACTGAGCCGGCCACAACACGCGCAGCTCGAAAGATCGCTAGATCCCGGAGACGCACGAAGATTCCGCGGTAAAGATAGGGTTTTACGTCAAACAGCCGATGCTCGCCATTCTCGAACATCACTTCCAGCCTATAGTCATCCAGTGGCCGGACGCTCTTGAGGTACGGATTCATTGCTTGTCTCCTATTTCCACTCATCTCTCGCGCACACGCGTCGGGGCACGAGGCGGGGCCGGCGTGAGTCTCACCATCAATTGGATCAATCTCTCGGCCCCACCTCATGCCCAACGGGTCTAGCGCGTACTACGGCGGCGCAGGAGGGCGGCCGCAGCGGTCAGTGTCACCAGGGCCAGGGCCATGAGCGGCCAGGCGCTGACGGGGCTGGGTGCTGAGCCGCTGTCGAGGCTGCTCAGTTCAACACCGGTCGGGGAGCCGGGCGTAGGCGTCGCGGTGGGGGTGACGGTCGCCGTCGGCGGGACCGGCGTGTCGGTCGGCGTCGCGGTGGGCGGCGCCTGCGTGGCCGTCGGCGTGGCCGTGGGGGCCGCGCCGCACGATCCGGTCTGGATGTCCAGCGACCAACTGTTGAGGCTGCCGCCGTCGAGGTTGGCGTCGTCCGAGATGGTCACCAGCCATTCGCCGTTGGGGTCTTCGCCGATGAAGGCCGCAAACGCCTCTTCCGGCGCCAGCGGCGAGGCCAGGACGCCGGTCGTGTACAACTGATCTGTGACCAGGCCGTTATTGTTGGTGTAGGGTACCTGGCCGCCCGGGTTGGCGTCGTCATCCCACAGCGTGCCCAGGAACACATGGTCATTACCGCCGCCGTTGTCGGTGGAGAAGGTGACGATGGTGCCCTGCGGCGAGCGCAGCGTCATGTCCAGGTCGCCGTTGAAGGTGTGCGAGATGAAGGTGGTCAGGTCGAGATCGGTCAGGAAGGTCGGCAGACCGCTGACCATGATGGACGAGGTCACGACAGGCGTGCCCGTGGCGGTGATGGCAACCGGCGTCGAGTTGGAGCTGGCAGCGGTTTGGTGACTGGGCGGGGTGTCCAGCGAGGTCACTTGCAGCGTCCAGCTGTTGAGCGTGCCGCCGTCGGCCGACGTATCGTCGGAGATAGTCAGGGTCCAAACGCCGTTGGGGTCCTCGCCGATGAAGGCGCCGAACGCTTCTTCGACTACCAGCGGCGAGGCGGTGACCAGGTTGGTGTAGGTCTGGTCGGTCACCAGGCCGTTGTTGCTGGTGTAGGGTACCTGGCCGCCCGGGTTGGCGTCGTCATCCCACACCGTGCCGGCGAAGCCGTTGTCGTTCGTACCGCCGTTGTCGGTGCTGAGGGTGACAATCGTTCCCTGCGGCGATTGCAGGGTGATGTCCAGGTTGCCGTTGTTGGTGTGGCTGATATTCGTGGTCAGGTTGATGTCCCACAGATACGGCGCCGCGCCGACCACGGTCAGCGTGGAGGACACCACCGTGGCCGCGGTGGACGTAATGGTGACCGGGGTGTTGTTGGTGAAGTCCAGCGTGGACGCAGTGCAGACCGGCGGCGCCGGCGGGATGACGCCAACGATCGCTGTCGGGGTGTTGGTCGGCGTCGGCGTAGCCGTGGCCGGCTCCGGCGTGTCGGTCGGAGTGGCGGTGGCCGGCTCCGGCGTGTCGGTCGGAGTGGCGGTGGCCGGTTCCGGAGTTGCAGTGTCGGTGGGGGTAGCCGTCGGCGGCTCAGGAGTCGCAGTGTCGGTCGGAGTGGCCGTGGGCGGCTCCGGCGTCGCAGTGGGAGTGGCCGTGGGCG
>JAYRVL010000344.1:0-1592 GCA_041918575.1 Anaerolineae bacterium
CGGAAGATCATGCACGATGGGCGCCCAGTTGTCGCCAGCATCGGCCGATGCGTACACCTGCCCGCCGGTCGTGCCAAAATAGACGCCGCACGCGTCGAGGCGATCAACGGCCAGCGCGCTGCGCAGCACGTTGACGTAGCAGTTGCTCTGCGGCAGCCCGCTGGTCAGCGCCTCCCACTCGTTCCCGCCCGTGCGGCTGCGGTAGACGCGCAGCTTGCCATCGGGCGGGAAATGCTCCGAGTCGCTCTTGATCGGCACGACATAGACGGTCTCTGGCTCGTGCGCATGCACCGCAATCGGAAAGCCAAAGTCGCTCGGCAGGTTGCCGCTGACCTCGCGCCACATCTCGCCGGCGTCATCGCTGCGCATCACATCCCAATGCTTCTGCATGAACAACACGCCCGGGCGCGCCGGGTGCATGGCGATGCTGTGAACGCAATGCCCCACCTCAGCCTGCGGGTCGGGCATTTCGTAGTTGGACACCAGGCCGCGGTTGATCGGCCGCCAGGTCTCGCCGCCATCGTCGGTGCGAAACGCGCCCGCCGCGGAGATGGCGATGAAGATGCGCTGCGGGTCGCTTGGGTCCAGCACAATCGTGTGCAGGCACATCCCGCCCGCGCCGGGCGCCCACAACTCCCCCTTGACGCTGCGCAGCCCGGCCAGCTCCCGCCAGGTCTTGCCGCCGTCGCTCGATTTGAACATCGCCGCGTCTTCCACGCCCGCGTAGACCGTATCTGGATCGGTCAGCGCAGGCTCCAGTCGCCACACCCGCTTGAACTCCCACGGATGCGGGGCGCCGTCGTACCACTGGTGCGTACCGGGAACACCCTGGTAGACGAACTCATTGCCCACCGGCTCCCAGGTCGCGCCGCCATCATCGGAGCGCTGGATCAACTGCCCGAACCAACCGGTGGACTGCGAGGCATACAGCCGATTGGGGTCAACGGACGACCCGTTGAGATGATAAACTTCCCAGCCTGCAAAATGGGGGCCGGCGACATCCCAGCGGGCGCGCCTTTCGTCCGACGTCAGAATGAACGCGCCTTTGCGCGTTCCCACCAATACACGAACCTGGCTCATGTGTGTTTCCTTCGTGTCCTCTCTTTCGCGCTGGCTTGCAGGCAATCTGCAACCGTCGTCTCCCTGAACAGAGTGCGCCAGATGATAGAATGTCTGTTCTATTCAATCCGTTAGCCAGGATACACTGTCAGGCGCAGTTGGCGAACGCGCCGCGCTTCTCTCAGCCATTTCACAGGAAATCCTTGGGGTGTTCACAGCCCGGCATTGCACAATCCTGGGGTAGCGGGCGGGGGCGCAAGGGGGCGCAGGCGAGCAATTGAAATCGCGCCTGATGGGCGCACCGCCGTGAATTAGGATGAGTACGCGGATGAACACCGATCGTTTTCATAGTTTGTTGACCCAATTTTTCGACACAAGGAGAATGCACTGAAATGAAGAAGATTTTTGCCTGGCTGCTGCTGGCAACGCTGCTCTTCAACCTGGTCGCCTGCTCTGGCAGCGCGACCCAATCTACAACGACCACTGCTGCACAGTCGGGCAGCGCGGTTGGAACCCGAACCGGCGCCGCGGCC
>JAYRVL010000345.1:0-10725 GCA_041918575.1 Anaerolineae bacterium
CTCCTCCCCGCAGAACATGGCGCTCATCATCCTGCTCATCGCGGCCCTGTTCCTGCGCGTCTATCAGATCGGCGCCTTCCCCAACGGCTGCCAATCGGACGAATGCAACAACGGCATGGACGCGCTCAAGTGGCTGAGCGGCCGGCCGTACACGCCCTACGCCGAAACCAACGAAGGCCAGGCCACCCTCTTCACCTACCTGATCGCCTTCATGTTCAAGCTGGCCGGCGTGGGTATCGTGCAGATGCGCCTGGTGTCGGCCATCGTCGCCACTCTCAGCCTGCTCGCCTTCTATTTCCTGGCCCGCGAGCTGTTCGACTGGCGCATTGCCCTGCCGACCACGGCCCTCTTCGCGGTCAGCCGCTGGCATTTGACCTTCAGCCGCATCGTCTACGAGTTGATCATGGTGCCGCTGGTCGAAAGCCTGCTCTTCTTGTTCTTGATCCGCGCCGTGCGCTATGGCCGCCGCCGCGACTGGGCCTGGACCGGGCTGATGCTGGCCCTGGGCATGAACACCTACACCGCGTTTCGCGTCGTGCCGCTCGTAGTTGGCCTCTTCCTGCTCTACTGGCTCATCACCCACTGGCAGCGCTGGCGCGAGATCATCGAAGGCGCGCTGGTCATGGCAGCCGGCGGCCTGGTGGGCGTGGCCCCGTTGGGCGTTTATATTGTTCAACATTGGGCCGTCTTCATCGGCCGCACTCGCCACATCTCCGTTTTCAATGACATCGAGAACGCGGGCGGTTCGCTCAAGCCGTTGTGGGACAACCTGGACAAAGTGCTGTGGTCGTTCCACTGGCGCGGAGACCAGGCCGCGCTCAATAACCTGCCCGGCGCGCCCCTGCTCGACGTGGTGGTCGGCGCGCTGCTCATCCTGGGCCTGGCCTACATGCTCCGCCATCTGTGGCGACCGCTGCCCTTCCTCAGCCTCGCCTGGATCATCGTGGTGGGCAGCGTTGCGGTGCTCTCCGTGGCCCATGAAGCGCCCACCGCGCGGCGCCCCATCGGCCTGCTGCCCGTCATCTTCCTCCTGGTCGGCCTGGTCCTGGATCGCGCCTGGGACGCATACCTGGTCGCGTGGCGACTGCCCAAAACCGAGCCGGCGCGCAGCCGGCGCGCACAGCAGGCAGCGCAGCCCTTTGCGCTGGCCCTGCTGGCGTTGGTGCTCTACGTGGGCGCGGTCAACGCCGACGCCTTCTTCAATAAGCAGGCGCAAGACCCATCGGTCTGGCGCGCGTACAGCGCGTCCGAGGCCGCCATCGGCGCGTATCTGCGTGATCTGCCGACTACTGCCCAGGTTTACCTGTCGCCCGCGTTCGAGCGCCATTCGGCCGTGGAGTTGATCAGCCGGCGGCGGCCCTACACCCTGCTCAACCTGGCCGAACACCTGCCCCTGCGCGCCACGCCGGCCGAGGGCGATGTGGTCTACGTCATGGAAACGCTCGACCGACGCCTGGTCCCGCTGCTGCAGCAGATCTATCCTGATGGCGCGGCCGATTATCACCATGACCCCTTCGGCGCTTCGCTCTTCGTCAGCTACCGCGTCCCGGCCGCCGCGGCGGCGCAGGGCCGCGGGCTGATTGCGCGCTTCTACCCCGGCGCCAGCGCCGACGCTGCGCCCAGCATCGAACGCCGTGATGCGTCCATTGATTTCGATTGGAAAACCACCCCGCCGCCGCTGCAGGCCCCCTTCTCCGTGCGCTGGCAGGGCGCGCTTCTGACCAGCGGCGGCTACGGCCAATACACCTTCGAGCTGACCAGCGACGGCGCGGCCGAGCTGTGGATCAACGACAAGGCCGTGCTGCAAATCACCGAGGGCGACGCTGAACGCACGCAGTCCAAGACGATCGTCCTGCCCGGCGGTTTTCAGGGCATCGCGCTGACTTACAACAGCGGCCAGCAGCCCGGCCGTATCCGCTTCGCCTGGGCTGGGCCTGGCATCCCGGCCGGCGTGGTGTCCGGCGACGCGCTCTTTGCCCTGGAGATCGCCAACAGCGGCCTGATCGGCTACTACTACCCGAACGGCGACGCCAGCGGCCAGCCGGCGCGCATCCAGCACGACATCTTCGTCTTGCCCAACCCGGTGCTGCCGGAGCCGTACAGCATCGTCTGGCGGGGCAAACTGGCCGCGCCGCAGCGCGGCCAGTACATCTTTGGCACGCGGGCCGATGACGGCGCCCAGGTCTTCATCAATAAGGCGCTGGCGGCAGACAACGGCGGCTCGCACGGCTCCGAATACCGCGAGGGCAGCATCTTCCTGGATCAAGGTTTTCAGGAGATCGAAGTCAGGTACTGGCAGATCGGCGGCTCGCGCGAAATGCAGTTGTGGTGGCAGCCGCCCGGCGGCGCCAAAGAGATCATTCCGCCCACCTACCTCTTCCCCATCGAAGAGGCCGTGCCGACGAACATCGCGCTGCCGGCGCCGCCAACGCCGGCGCCAATCCAACCGCCAAATCCTGACGCGGCGGGTACACCGCCGGCCGGCGGCGAGCCGCCAGGCGACGGCGAGCCGCCCCCGGCGGTCACGGCCGGCCAGCTTGGCAACCTGCCGGACCTGGCGCCGCCGGTCGCGTGGCAGAGCGGGGCCTGCGGCAGCGGCAGCGGTCAGTTCAACCAACCGCGTGGGGTCGCGGTGGACGCCGATGGCAATGTCTATGTGGCCGACATGGGCAATCACCGTATCGTCAAACTGGACAAGGCGGGCAAGTTCATCGAAGCCTGGGGCCGTGAAGGCGAGGGGGATGGGCAGTTCCTCGAGCCGTTCGACCTGGGGATCGCGCCCGACGGCGCCCTGGTGGTGCTGGATTCGGTGCAGCAGCGCCTGCAGCGCTTCAGCGCGGACGGCCAGTTCCTGGCGGCGTTTGGGGCGCAAAACACCTTCTACCGCCCGCGCGGCCTGTGGGTAGATGGGCAGGGCGACCTGTGGGTGGCCGATACGGGCGGCATTCGCATCCTGCATCTCGACGCGGCCGGTCAGCGCCTGGCGCAGATCGGCGGCAAGGATGAGCCGCCGGTGGGCCAGGGGCAGCCGACCGATGTGGCCGTCGGCCCCGGCGGCGACATCTGGGTGGCTGAGGCGACCAACGGCATCCTCTGGCACCTGGCCGCGGACGCGGCCATCGTCAAGTCGGTGGGGGTGACGCCGGCCGGCACCCTGGAAGGGCCGCACCTGGCGACCGACAGCGATGGTCGCGTTTACGTCACCGATCCAGGAGGATTTCGCGTCATCATCCTGGCGCCGGACGGCGCGCCGGTCGGCCAGTTTGGCGCGGAGGGCAACGAGCCTGGACAGTTCCGCCAACTGTTGGGCATTGCCGTCAGTTCTGAAAACCTGGTCCTGGTTGTGGACACACAGGCTTGCAAAGTAACCGCGTTTGCGGTACAACCATGAGCGCAGGGCGATCGGCGCCTTGCGCTGTGAAGCGAGGTTGAACAAGTAAGAGGTGAGAAATGACTCGGACCCGTGGAGCGCCGCCGATCAAGCGGCTGAAGAACATCGTGTACAGCAATCAGTCTGGGATGGTCCTGGACCTCTATCCCGCCGGTCAGGAAAGGCGCACCCCGGCGCCGACGGTGGTCTACGTGCATGGCGGCGCCTGGACCACCGGCAACAAGAATGGCGGCTACAGCCTGCACATGGCGCCGGCCATCACCGAACGCGGCGGCATCTTTGTGGCGCTCAATTACCGGTTGTCGCCGGCGTTCTTGTTCCCCGCGCACATTCAGGATGTGAAGTGCGCCCTCCGCTTCCTGCGCGCTCACGCGGGCAGGTATGGCATTGATCCTCGGCGCATGGCCGTCATCGGCAACAGCGCGGGAGGACACCTGGTTTCCCTGGCCGGCCTGACCGACGCCAGCGCGGGTTTCGACACCGATGAGTATGCACATCAATCGAGCCAGGTGCAGGCCGTGGTTGATCTGTACGGCCCGGCCGACCTGGTTCCCATTTCGGCCAATGCGACCTTTCAACACCGCCTGCGCGCGGTGTTTGGCCGCGATCCAGACGCGCTGCGCCGCGCCAGCCCCATCACCTATGTCAAGGCCGGCGCGCCGCCTTTCTTCATCGTGCATGGCGAGCGCGATCAGACCGTGCCGATCGCCCAATCTATGACCCTGCAGGCCAGCCTGCGGGCCGCGGGCGCTGAGGCCACGCTGCTGTCGGTCAGGAATGCCGGCCACGCGCTGGTGGCGGTTGGCGGCCCCATCAACCCCAGCCACGAACAGGTCAATGCGGCGATCGTAGAATGGCTGGACGCGAAATTGCGGTTTGCCGACAGCTAGAATTACTACAACTGGTAATCAGCGTCGTCTCGAGGATGGACCATGCCCAAGAAGAAAGTGCCGCTCGACCTCAAGCTGGCGGCGATGAGCGAAAGTACGCCGGAGAAGGGATCATCGCTGCGTGACCCGCAGTTCTACATCAATCGCGAGCTGAGTTGGATCGAGTTCAACCGTCGGGTCCTGCAAGAGGCGCAAAACCAGGACGCGCCCCTGCTGGAGCGTGTCAAGTTCCTATCCATTTTCAGCTCCAACCTGGACGAGTTCTTCATGATCCGGGTATCCGGCTTGCGCGAGCAAATCGCCGCGGGCGTGACTCAGCGCACCCCAGACGGCATGACGCCGGCCGAGCAGTTGGAGGCGATTCGGAAGGCGCTGGTGCCGCTGCTGGATGAACAGACGCGCGTGCTGACCGAAGACCTGGTGCCTAAACTGGCGGCTCAGCGCATCCGCCTGTTGAACTACGACGAGCTGACCCCGGCTCAACGTGCGGCCCTGCGCGCCTACTACGAGCGTGAAATCTTCCCGGTGCTCACGCCGCTGGCCTTCGACGCTGCGCACCCCTTTCCGCGCATCTCCAACCTCAGTCTGAACCTGGCGGTGCTCATCAACGATCCGGAGTACGGCGAGCGCTTCGCCCGCGTCAAAGTGCCTTCCAACCTGGCGCGGCTCATTCCGCTGCACGAACTGGCGCCGTTGACGCGGGCGCAAGATGGCGCGAACGCGCCGCCGTATCGCAGCATAGCTTTCGTCTGGCTCGAACAGGTGATCGCCGCCAATCTCTCCGACCTCTTCGTGGGGATGGAGATCATCGCCAGCTACCCCTTTCGCATCATTCGTGACACCGACATCGAGATTCAAGAGGATGAGGCCGACGACCTGCTGTTGACGATCGAGCAGGAGATTCGCCAGCGGCGCTTTGGCAGTTGCGTGCGTTTGGAGATCGGGGAAGGTATGCCGGAGCGCGTGCGGCAAACTCTGCTGGAAAAACTACAGCTCGATCCGGGCGCAGTCTACACCAATCACGGGCCGCTGGGCCTTTCCAGCCTGCTGGAACTGCACGGCCTGGATCGCCCCGACCTCAAAGACCGCCCGTTTTCCGCGGCCGTACCGGCCATTTTCAGCGGCGAGGAAGACATTTTTAGCATCATTCGGCGCCAGGATATTCTGCTGCACCATCCCTACGACTCCTTCAATCCGGTGGTGGATTTGATCCGCACCGCCTCCGAAGACCCCAATGTGCTGGCGATCAAAATGACCCTGTACCGGGTGGGCAGCAACTCGCCGATCGTCAAGGCGCTCATGGAAGCGGGGGAAAACGGCAAGCATGTGGCGGTCCTGGTGGAGTTGAAGGCGCGCTTCGATGAGGAGAACAACATCGTGTGGGCGCGCGCGCTGGAACGCGCCGGCGTGCATGTGGTGTACGGCGTTCTGGGCTTGAAGACGCACTGCAAGCTGGCCCTGATCGTGCGCCGCGAGCGCGACGGTATTCGCCGCTACTTACACCTGGGCACCGGCAACTACAACGCGACCACGGCTCGCATTTACACCGACCTCGGCCTGATGACCTGTCGTGAGGACCTTGCCGCAGATGTCTCCGATGTCTTCAACTTTCTGACCGGCTTTTCCAATCCGAAGGCTTACCGCAAACTGGGCGTGGCGCCGGTCTCCTTGCGCGACACCATCCACGACATGATTCGTAACGAAATCAAGTATGGCAAGGATGGGCTTCTCATTTTCAAGGTCAATGCCCTGCTCGACCCGGCCATGATCGAAGACCTCTACCGCGCCGCGCAGGCCGGCGTGCGCGTAGACCTGATCGTGCGCGGCATCTGCTGCATTCGGCCCGGTCTGCCCGGCGTCAGCGAGAACATCCGGGTCATCAGCATCGTTGGCCGGTTCCTGGAACACAGTCGCATCTACTATGCGCGCAACGGCGGCAGCGAACTGGTCTACCTGAGCAGCGCCGACCTGATGCAGCGCAACCTCGATCGCCGCGTAGAGACGCTCTTCCCTGTCGAAGATCCGGTCATCAAGACGGTCATTCGCCAGCAAATTCTCGATCTCTGCCTGGCCGACACCGTCAAGGCGCGCCGACTCAACCCGGACGGCGCCTACACCTGGGTCAAACCCGATAGCGAGCACTCGCCGCTGGATTCACAGCACTCGCTGCTCTACAATCGCAGCCCGATGGTCACGTATTGAGGAAAGATGCACAGCACGAACAGACAATCCATCTGACAAGCAATCAATACGCTCCTTTTGATTTCAGCCAGGTTTCCACCTGTGCCAATACCCATCTCAGGTCAACACTCGGTGTGCCTGTCAGAGGTGATTGACTGACACGATTGTTCTCATCGTGAAAATGATGCGGCGAAGTGGAAATGCCCGGATAGTGCGGAGCATTATCCCATCTCAACAGTGGTACGTCTGTAAATAGCTGGTATGCGTAATCAAGTGAAGTCGCATCCTGGTGCAGCCAGATCTGAAATTGATAGCTTTCTGGCAATCGGCAGCGAATCTTGACCTCTAGTTGGCCCGATGGAGACTCGTCGAAAGACACGATGCGCGTGCTTTTGATCAGAAAGGTGCTGTGTAGGATGTTCAGCAGATCGTCAATGAGCGCGGGCATACAATAGATCCTGGTAGGCTTTCTGCCAGTCAAGGAGCATTCTGTACGCCGAGCGCCAGGCCAGCCAATCGTCCTCTTCAGTCGGTGTAGCTCGGTTCTGCAAGTGGGCTGTAAACTGCTCGAATTCCATCCCGTGTTTACGTTCGAGTCTACGTACGCGACGCCGATAATAGACTAACTTGGCGCGCACAGCCGACAATGCCAGTTCCCACAGAGCTTCCTCAATCGTGGTGTAGCGTTGTTGTGCAACCAGAGTCGTCGCGACTTTGTCCAGTACGACGGTCGAAGAAATTGCAAGTTCCATAAACAGAATCCTTTGCTTCAGAGAATTTCACGGTTCATTCTTGCGGCTTGCATCCTACACGAGCAGCTGTCATTTTAACGCATTCATGGCGCATTGACCAATCATGCTCCTGGCTAACCCCCGGCTAACCCCCGGCTAAGGGAGGCGGCCCAGGTCAAAACCACAGACCGCCTCCTGCCCTAATGCGTCGGGTCGCTCACGTCGAAGATCAATAATCCGCCTACGCCGTCAGCGGCGTAAGCCAGGCTGCCGGCCACGGCAACACCCCAGGCATAACCCGGCGTAGGGTCTTGCATGGAACACCGGGCGGATCGGTTGCTCGCTCATCATTATGGCGCTTTCCGGCGCCGTTGTCAATGGGGCGCTCGCTCAGAACACAAGCCCAACTGAATACTCTCAACCCGCCCGGGGCGGCCCATCCATTTATCGGCGGAATTGACAGGGCACACGAAGGAGTGTATAGTCAATTCACCGTCTGTTCATCTCCGACCAATGTGGAACACTTGATCTATGACACCAGGAATCGAAATACACGTCCCATCTGACTTGCGTCAACTCTACGAAGTTCATGAGTATCGTCATGCTGCAGCGTTGCTGTACAGCGAGTTTCCGGATTTGTACGAGGAATAGATGGCAACAACGGCGGCTCATGACATGTTAGCGCAAGTCCACGGCAGATTCGGCACCATCCTGGCTGACCCTCCGTGGCGATTTCAGAATCGAACAGGCAAAATGGCGCCTGAGCATCAACGCCTGATGCGATACTCGACTTTAGATTTCGAAGAGATTTATCAGTTACCGGTCGGCGAACTGGCCGCCGAAAGCAGTCACCTCTATCTATGGGTTCCTAATGAATGAGCACCATTCTGATCGTTGACGATAACGAGCAAAATCGTTACCTGCTCCGCGTGCTGCTGACTGCGTCCGGTTATGCGGTGCTGGAAGCCGCCAACGGCGTAGAAGCGTTGGCATTGGCGCACCGCGCCCGCCCCAACCTGATCATCTCCGACATCCTCATGCCCCAGATGGATGGCTTTGCGCTGTGCCGCGAGTGCAAGCGCGACGAGCAGTTGCGCGCGATTCCCTTCGTGTTCTACACCGGCGCCTACACCAACCCGCGTGACGAGGCGCTGGCGCAGCAACTGGGCGCAGCCCGCTTCCTCGTCAAGCCCCTGGAGAACGATGAGCTTATCAGTATGGTGCATGAGGTGCTGCACGCACAGGAAAGTGCGCAGTTGACTGCACCGCAGTCGCCGCTGACCGAGGATGCGACTTTCTACCGGCTGTACAACGAAACCCTGGTGCGCAAACTCGAAGCCAAAATCCTCGAACTGGAAAAGACCAACCGTGCGCTGGCAGAGAGCGAGCGGCGCAACCGCATCCTGCTGGATGCCCTTCCCGATCTGATGTTTCGCACCCATCGCGACGGCGTCATCTGGGATTACAAGGCGGAAGACGAATCTGTCCTGTATGTCCCGCCCGCAGTCTTTCTCGGTAAGACATGGAGCGAAGTGCTCCCGCCGCAGGTGGCGCAATTGTGCATGGACGCCATCGAAAGCGCGGCCAGCAGCGGCGGGGTGCAGACCATCGAGTATCAGTTGGATTTGCAGAGCGGCAGCGCGCACTTCGAGGCGCGCGTTATGGCCGATGAGAAGGGCGATACGGTGTTCATCGTGCGCGATGTCACCGAGCGCAAACAGGCGCAAGATGCGCTCCGTCGCAGCGAAGAGCACTTCCGCGTACTGATCGAGAACGCTTCCGATATCATCACCGTTTTGGACCAGGATGGAACCATCCGCTATGGGAGTCCTGCCGTTGAGCGAGTGCTCGGTTACCGACAGCGAGAACTGATGGGCACAAACATCTTCGAGCTTGTTCACTCAGACGATCTGCCGCGAGTACTGGATGTTTTCCGTCGTGGGCTTTTCCATTCCGGCGTCGTCAGCGAGGTGGTCGAGCTGCGTTGTCGGCACACAAAGACGGCTCGTGGCGCACGTTGGAGGCGCTTGGGCGCAGCCTGGTGGACGAGTCGGGTCAGACAATCGCCGTGATCCACTCACGCGACATCACCGAACGCAAACAGCGCGAACGCGAACTGGAAGCGCAGGCCATGCTGGCGCGGGCCGTAGGCGAGACGCCCGAGCTGCAACCCCTGCTGGAACGGCTGCTCCTGGCTGCCCGCCATGCCATTCCCGCTGCGGAGAAGGGCAGCGTTTTGCTGGTGGAACCCGATGGCCGCTTGCGCATTCGCGCGCTGATCGGCTACAGCGATCCCCGTCTATTCAACTTCACTTTTGCCAGCGATTCAGGTTACGCCGCGCTTACGGCCCGCGAAAAAAAACCGCTGCTCATCGCCGACGCCCGCACCGATCCGCGCACGCGTTACGACGGCGATATCGAGGAGGCGCTCGATATTCAGAGCGCCATCGCGGCGCCGCTCATCATCCAGAAACGCGTCATCGGCGCCCTCACGCTCGATGCCACGCGCCCGGTCGCGTTTTCTGAGGAAGATCTGAATCTGCTCACCCGGTTCGCCGCCTCGACGGTGTTGATTGTCCAGAACGCCCGTCTGTTCGAGGATGCGCGCCGCCGCGTGCAGGAGCTGACCGCCGTTCACCGCACCGGTCAGGAGCTGCTGCATCTGCGAACGCCCGAGGAGCTTGCGCAGCACCTGGTTCACATTCTGGAAAACATGCTGGGCTATGACTATGGCGGTGTGCTGCTGATTGACCCGTCCCGGGGCGTGCTGACACCGTTTGCGATTATCAATCAGGACAGGGAGATCGAAATCATGGCCGCGGACGAGGCACACCTGGCCGCCAGGGAGACCCGGATCGGACAGGGAATCACGGGGTGGGTGGCGCAACACGGGCAGAGCGTGCGGCTGGACGATGCGCCCGCGGATCCACGCTACTTTGCCCTGTGGGAAAACAATCGCTCGGAACTCTGCGTGCCGATATGGGTGGGCGATGCCGTCCTTGGGGTGATCAATGTCGAGACCACACGGCCCGCCGCTTACGGCGAGAATGATCAGCGCGTACTCGAAACGGTGGCGGCCCAAATCGGCGTGGCGATTCAGAACGCCCGGCTCTATCAGCAGGCCCAGCAAGAGATTGCGGAACGCAAGCGAGCCGAAGCGGCGCTGATCGAGAGCGAGCACCGCTATCGCAGCCTGTTCGAAGGGGTGCCGATTGGCCTTTACCGCACGACGCCGGATGGCCGCATCCTCGCCGCCAACCCGGCCCTCGCGGAGATGTTGGGGTATGCCGACCCAGGGGCGCTGCTGGAGATCAATGCTGCCAACCTTTTCCTGGACCCTGACCGGCGCGTGCGACAGAAGGCGCGGCTGGCGCAAGAGAGCGTCATACACCACGATGAGATTCAACTGCGCTGTCGCGATGGTCGGATCATTTGGGCGCGAGACACGGCGCGAGCCGTCTATGACGAGACGGGTGACATCCGCTTCCATGAAGGCAGCCTGGAAGACATCACCGAGCGCAAACGGGCCGAG
>JAYRVL010000346.1:0-9602 GCA_041918575.1 Anaerolineae bacterium
AGCGATCCGACCGCGCCGCTGCTGCTGACAGGCTTCACCACCGCAGCCAACGAGGATGGCTTTGCGCTGCGGTTTCATGATGACGGCGCGGCGGCGCGGCGCTACCTGGCCCTGGCGCCTGCGCAGGCGCTGACGCCTGCGGCCGTCATCCCCTGGCAGGGCGGTGATCTGCGCCAGGCCACGGACGGCGCAGATTACATCGTTATCACGCCGGCCGAATTTGCCCCGGCCATCCAGCCGCTGGTCGAGCAGCGACAGGCCGCGGGACTGCGCGTGCAGGTGGTTGACCGCGATGACGTCTTCGACAGCTTCAGCAATGGCCGTCCCAGTCCCTTCGGCATGCGGGATTTCCTGCGCCATGCCTTCGAGAATTGGCCGACGCCGGCCCCGCGTTTCGTCCTTCTCGTGGGTGACGCCAGCTACGACTACCGCGACCGGCTCAAGGGCAAGTTCAAGAACCATTTGCCCACGTTCCTGCTCGATACGACCTATGTGGGCGAGACCGCCAGCGATAACTGGTTCGTCAGCTTTGGCGGCGACAACGATTACCGCCCCAGTATGGCAATTGGCCGCTTGCCCAGCCAGAACGTGGAGCAGCTGCGGGCCATGGTGAGCAAGATCCTGGCCTACGAGGCCTCTCCGCCCGACGGTGAATGGCGCCGCCGCGTGCTGCTGGTCGCCGACGATGACGACGCCGCGTTCACGCACATGTCCGACACCCTGGCCACCGACTATCTGTCCAAGACCTACACGATTGACAAGGTGTACATCGGTCAGGTCGCCAACGCCAACGCCGATGTGCTCGAACGTTTCGACGAAGGCGTCAGTATGGTCAACTACGTGGGGCATGGCAGCCTGGATGTGTGGGGCGCAGAAAAGGCGCTGCAGAGCGCCGATCTGGCGAAAATGAGCAGCAACGGCGGGCGCCTGCCGCTGCTCGTCACCATGACCTGCCTGACCGGCTTCTTCCATCATCCCACAGCCGACTCCCTGGGCGAAGTGCTGCTGCGTGCGCCGGATAAGGGCATCGTGGCCGCATTGGTGCCCACCAGCGAGTCAGTAACCTCTCAGCAGGAACCGCTGGCCGATGCGTTCTATTGCGAACTGTTGACCGTGGAAGGCGCCACGGTGGGCGAAGCCATGATGCGCGCCAAGCAGTCCATGCCTGACAATGGCAGAGCCTATCGCGATGTGATGGAGACCTTCAACCTGCTCGGCGACCCGGCGCTGCGCCTGGTCAAACCCGCGGTCGAGACCGCCGCCCGGTAAGGCAGCCCGTAGGTCACGTCGTAAGATCCTAATAATGCGCCAGACTGCCGTCAATCTTGGCCCAGCGCACCGCCTGCTGGAAAGTCAACAGGCTGAACGGGATGAGGATCAGACAGAAGAGGACCAGGGCGCCGATGTCTGGCAGCAGCGCCGACCAGGAGGCGTTTGCCAGCAGCGCGTTACGCATGGCGCGCAGCGCATAGGTGACGGGGATCAGACCGGCAAAGAACTGCAGCCAGGAAGGCAGCAGTTCAACCGGATAGTAGACGCCGCCCAAAAGCAAACCCACGCCGCCGACGATGGTCGTCACCGGGTCGCCCCGTTTCGTCACCATGATAAAACTGGCCGCCATGATGCCCAATCCACTGAAGGCCACAATGGTCAACACCAG
The DNA here is from genome assembly GCA_041918575.1 of Anaerolineae bacterium. Classification (GTDB taxonomy): domain Bacteria; phylum Chloroflexota; class Anaerolineae; order SSC4; family Amarolineaceae; genus Amarolinea. Next base: position 1,661 of record JAYRVL010000346.1, read on the forward strand.
CACCACGAGCGCGCCCAGGTAGTTGGCGTTGCTCAGGTTGGCGCCAAAGACGAGTGTGCCCAGCAGGAGATAGATGAAGACGCGCAGCGTGGTGAAGAGGTAGTCCCAAAGACAAGACGAAATGATGATCGTGGGCAGGTCGGTGGGGGTGAGCAGCATCGCCTCCAGGGTGCCGGTGATTTGCGCGTCGCGCAAGTTCTTGGCAAAGCCGGAGATGGCGATGGTGAAGTAGAGGCTGAAGGCCACCCCGATCAGCACAAAGGCGAAATAATCGCCGTTGTACGCGGCCAGGGAGGGCTGACTGGCGCCATCCACCAGGCGGGCCAGGAAATAGAACATAAAGACGTTGAGAAAGATGCCCACCAATTGCAGCAGGAAAGACAGCTTGTAGCTCAGTTCGATGGTGAAATCGCGGCGCAAGAACCAGCCGGCTTTGTCTAAACGCTGAGCAAAGGAAGAGGGCTGGCGCATCATTGAGTTATTCATGGCTTTGCTCCTGGGTCAGCGTGACAAAAAGCTCTTCGAGTGAGACTTCTTCGAGCTGCACGGTGCGGATACTGCCGCCGGCCGCGACAAGACCGGTGATGGCGGCGGACAAGAGATGATCGTCGGTCGCGGTCAGCACGAAGTGCGCGGCGCCGTCGGCGGCCGTTTCCTGGTGCAATGACGGGATCTGCTGGCACAGCCGATCTACCTGCACAGGCGTCAGGCCTTCAACCGTCAGGTGATAGCGGTGACGCGCTTGCAGCGCCTGACGCAAATCGGCCAGGGTGCCCACGGCCTGCAGGCGGCCCTTGTGCATGATTCCCACCCGCTGACACAGCTTGGTCGCTTCATCCAGGCGATGGGTGGTGAGAAAGATGGTCATGCCCTCCCGCGCCAAAAGTTCTTGCTGGATCAGATCGTGCAGTTGGCGCGTGGAGTTCGGATCGAGACTGCGGGTCGGTTCATCCAGGAAAAGGATGCGCGGGCGGTGCAGAATGGCCCGCGCAATGCTCAGGCGTTGGCGCATGCCGCTGGAATAGGTCTGAAAACTGGCATCGCCCACGGCGCTCAGTCCCAACTGCGACAGCACCTCGCTGACGCGGGCGGCGATATGACGCCTGGGCAGATTGCACAGCGCGGCAAAGAACTCCAAATTCTGACGACCGCTCAGGCGCCAGTAAAAGCTGCGTTCATCACCGGTGGACACGCCGACCTGGTTGCGCACATGATCGGACTGCGAGACCAGGTCGAAGCCGCCCACGCGGGCGCTGCCGGCCGTGGGCAGGATCAGCGTGCAAAGTAGTTTGACCAGGGTAGTTTTGCCTGCGCCGTTGGGTCCGAGGAGGCCAAACAATTCGCCTTCCTGGACGCCCAGGGTGATATGACTGACTGCTTCCGGTGTGGCGGCGGTGCGTTGGCGCAGCCAGCGCTGCACGCCGTTGGAGGGGGGATAACGCTTGCTCAGATCATGCGTTTCAATCGCCAGTGCCAAACGATACGCTCCCGTTGTGTTGAGTGCGATGCATGGCCCAAGTATACTGGTATCGGAGAGCCTGTCAAAGCGCCCCATCGCTGTTGCTGCATCTTTGGGCGAATGGTCGAAGTGTGCTACACTCTGGAGTAATCGGCGCCGGGGCGCACGATCAACTTACGAATGCGACGAGATTTTTACACGATGAATATCGGTATCATTGGTTTACCAAGCAGTGGTAAAACCACCATTTTCAATGCGTTGACGCACGGACAAGCCGAGACAGGCGCGTTTCATGCGGGCGCCTTCAGCGTCAACATGGGCGCGGTCAATGTGCCTGACCCGCGAGTAGACAAACTGAGCGTCATGTACAAACCGCGCAAGACGGTCTACGCGCAGGTGCAGTTCAAAGACGTGGCCGGCATCGAGGGCGGCAGCAGCAAGGGCAGTTCGTTGAGCGGCCGACTGCTGAATGAACTGGGCGCCAATGACGCTCTGCTGCACGTGGTGCGCGCCTTCACCAACCTGGCGGCGCCGCATCCGCAAGGCAGCGTCAACCCGCAGCGTGATTACGAGGCGCTCGAAACCGAACTGATCTTGTCGGACATGGCGGTGATCGAAAAACGTATGGAGCGCCTGCAGAAAGAACGCACCCGCAGCGAGCAGCCCCTGGAGCTTCCGCTGATGGAGCGCCTGTACGCGCACCTGGAAGCACAAAAACCGCTGCGCAGTGCGGATTTGGCCGTCGTAGAAGAACGACTGCTGCGCAGCTACAGCCTGCTGAGCTTGAAGCCGATGGTGGTGGTGCTCAATGTCAACGATGATGCAGACACCGGCGAAGCCGAGCAGCAGTTGGCCGCGCTGTCCAGCCGGACGATGCTGCTGTCGCTGCGCGGCAAGCTTGAAATGGAGCTGGCGCAGATGGACGCGGCCGATATCGCCATGTTCCTGGAAGAATTTGGCCTGAGCGAGCCGGGACTGGAGCGTGTCATCCGCGCGAGCTATGACCTGTTGGGCGTGCAGTCATTTTTCACCGTGGGTGAAGACGAAGTGCGGGCCTGGACGATCAAGCGCGGGGCGTCGGCCGTGGAAGCGGCCGGCGTCATCCATACCGACCTGGCCAAGGGCTTCATTCGGGCCGAGGTAGTGTCGTACCAGGATTTGATCGCCGCCGGTTCCATTCCGGAGGCGCGGCGGGTGGGCAAGTTCCGCCTGGAGGGCCGTGATTACATCGTCAAGGATGGCGACATCCTACACGTGCGCTTCAATCTGTAACTCCGTAGATACGGTAGACGTTCACGCGGCAGGCGCCATGAGCGCGTCGAAGGTGGCCGGGTTCAAATCACGCACCTGGGCGAGCAGCTTTTGCACCAGGCCGGGTTTGCCTTCCACATGCAGGATCAGGCGATGGATGCGCTGCGTCTGGCTCATCGTTGGGACGAACTGGTTGGCAACCGGTCGGTAATAGTCGTAGCAAAAAAACTCGAATTCATCGGCCGTGAAGGCGCCTTCCAACAGGCGGCGCAGCAACGCCGAATTTGGCGCATCTGGCGCTGGATTGGGAGACGCCGGGGGTGGCTCTTGACCTGCTTCCCGCCGGACAATCTCTGCCTCCAGTTCAGCGATGTGCCTGCGAATGGAACGCAGCTGGTTTTTCAATTCAAGGCTGGCGAATTCTTCACCGCCGAAGAAAACAGCCGTTTGCGCCTGGAAGGCCAGGTTCTCTTGCTGTTGTTGCAGCAAAAGGCGCAGCATGTTGAGATCGAAATGGCGCAGGTCTGATTCAGCCATGAAAAAACCTCTCGGTGATCGGGTAGGAATAGGGTACGATAACGGTCGAGCGTTGGGTTGCCCTATTGTAACGCACATGCCTGATGACGTCAACCAATGTGTGTCTTTTTTTGAGCGCGAGGTAATGCCCTTATGAAAGCCGTTGTGATGGCGGGAGGCGAAGGTTCTCGCCTGCGGCCTTTGACGATCGGGCGCCCGAAACCGATGGTGCCGGTGGTCAACAAGCCGATCATGCAGCACATCCTGGAATTGCTCAAGCGTCACGGCTTCACCGACATTGTGGTGACGCTGCAATACATGGCCGACTATCTTCAGGACTACTTCGGCAGTGGTCAAACCTACGGCGTCAAGCTGCAATACGCTATCGAAGAAGCGCCCCTCGGCACGGCAGGCAGCGTGCGCAACGCCAGCGCCTATCTGGACGGCGGCGATCCCTTCGTGGTGATCAGCGGAGACGCGCTGACCGATTTCGATCTGCCGCGCATCGTGCAGTGGCACCGCGAGCGCCAGGCGTTGGCTACCATGGTGCTCTGCCGGGTGTCAAACCCGCTGGAGTATGGCGTCATTGTCACCGACGACCATGACCGCGTCACTCGCATGCACGAGAAACCGAGCTGGGGTGAGGTAATGTCCGACACCGTCAACACCGGCATCTATGTTTTCGATCCGGCCATCCTCGACCTGATCGAACCGGGACACAGCGCAGACTGGAGCAAGGATATCTTTCCGCGGCTGCTCGAAAAGGGCGCGCCTCTCTACGGATACGTGGCCGATGGCTATTGGTGCGACATCGGCAACCTCATCGAATACCGTCGCGCGGTCGCGGATTTGCTTTCGGGCCGGGTGCGGCTTGGCCCGTTGGGTCATAGCCGCGGGGGTAACGTGTGGACCGGCGACAACGTTGAGATTGCCCCGGACGCGCATCTCATCGGTCCTATTTACCTGGGCAATGAAGTCAAGGTCAAGAGCGGCGCGGTCATTCATGGTCCCACTTTCATCCGTGATTACACGATTGTAGACAACCGCGCCCAGGTTGATCGCAGCCTGGTTTGGCGCAACTGCTACATCGGTGAAGGCGCAGAACTGCGCGGCGCCATCGTGTGCCGGCAGTCCACCATGAAAGCCAAGAGTGTGCTCTACGAAGGCAGCGTCATCGGCGACGGCTGTGTCATCGGCCAGGGCGCGGTGATTCACAGCAATGTCAAACTCTGGCCGGGCAAAGAGGTGGAGGCGGGAGCAACGGTCAAATCTTCCATCATCTGGGGAAGCCAGGGGCGTCGCGTGCTCTTTGGGCGTTTCGGCGTAACCGGTGTGGTCAATGTAGATTTGACGCCCGATTTCTGCGCCCGCCTGGGATCGGCCTTTGGCGCCACGCTGCCCAAAGGCGCGTATGTGACCATCAACCGCGACCCGCACCGCAGCCCGCGCATGTTGAAACGCGCCATCATCTCCGGCGTTCCCTCGTCGGGCGTCAACGTGTGGGACCTGGGCAACGTGCCGGTGCCGGTGGCGCGTTACTTCACCCGCGTGACCGAAGCGGCGGGCGGTGTGCATGTGCGCCTGTCGCCGCACGATCAGCGCGTGGTGGATATTCGCTTCATTGACGCCAATGGGCTGAATCTGAGCAAGGAGCGTGAGCGCAACATCGAGCGTATCTACTTCCGCGAAGATTTCCGCCGGGCGTACATGGATGACATCGGCACCATCGAATACCCCGGGCTGGTCATCGAACGCTATACCACCGGCTTCATGCAGGCGCTCAACGTGGAAGCCATCCGCCATGCGCGCTTCAAGATCGTGGTAGATTATGCGCATGCGCCCAACACCGATGTCCTCCCGCCCTTGCTGGCAAAGCTCAACGTGGATGTCGTCCCGCTCAACGCCCGGGTGGATGCGCTGAAGATCGCCGTGCAGCACGAGGACTTCGATGCCAACCTGCGCCAGCTTGCCATCATCGCCGGCGCGCTCAACACCAACCTGGGGCTGCAGTTGGACGTGGCCGGTGAAAAAATCTTCCTGGTTGACAACCACGGTCACATCCTTTCGGATACGACTACCGCCATGCTCATGGCAACCCTGGCCCTGCAGAGCAAAGGAGCAGGCAACATCGCTGTACCGATGGACGCCTCGTACGCCTTCGAATGCCTGGCCAAACGTTACGGGGGTCGGGTGGTGCGTACACGCGCCGATCAACACGCGCTCATGATCGCCGCGCAAGAGCCTGGCGTGATCCTGGCCACAGATGGCGCCGGCAATTTCATCTTCCCGGAGTTTCAGCCGGTCACCGACGGCCTGATGGCCACGGCCAAGCTGCTCGAGTTTCTAGCCGCCCAGCAGGAGCCGCTGTCTGACCTGGTGAACGGCCTGCCGGAAATCCGCATGGAGAGCAGCCGGGTGGCTTGCCCGTGGGAGATCAAAGGGAGCGTCATGCGCCGCCTGACCGAGATCCACCATACCGGCGAGATCCAGGAAGGCATCAAACTGACCTTTGGCGAACGCGAGTGGGTGCTGATCCGCCCCGATCCCGATTATCCTCACATCACGATCACGGCCGAGTCAACCTCCTTAGAAAAGCTGACGCATCTCCAGGAGCGGTTTCAGCTTGAGGTGCGGCGCTTGCGCGACCTGACGGAATAGCCGGCTTTGGCGCCTGTGCTTATCCTGGGTCCTTTGCGCATCGCCTGGTACAGCCTGGTGATGATTGTTGGCCTGGCCGCGGCGTTGGCCTGGTTGGCCTGGGCCGATGTCCAACGTCAGCGCCTGGCTGGCAAAATGTTTCCCCATCGCCGCCCGTTCGATCACCGCCTGGCGTCTGCCTGGCTGACTGCGCTGTACCGTGCGGTGGATGATGCTCTGCCGCTTTCCCTGGCCGCGCTGGTTTGTGGCCGCTTCGCTTACGTGGCGGCGCAGTGGCCCTACTTCAACGAGCATCTCTGGCAGGCCCTGCGCTTCTGGGAAGGCGGCCTCTCGGCGCATGGGGCGCTGGCCGGCTGCCTGGCGCTGCTGGCCTGGCAAGGCTGGCGCCAGCCCGATGGAGGGGCCGCGGCGGCCGATCGCTGCGCCATTCCCCTTCTCTGGCTGCAATTGGCCACCTGGATCGCCTGTTGGCGCGCGGGCTGCGCGTTTGGGCGCCCGGTGGACATTGGGCGCTGGCCGTGGCTGGCCGTGTTCGACTGGCCCGATTTCTACGGCGTCTTCTTACCCCGCATTCCGGTGCAAGGACTGGGCGCGCTCATCAGCCTGGCGCTGCTGGCCGGCGCCTGGCGGTTCAGTCGGCAGCAGCGGCCGCCAGGCGAGCTGTCAGGCGCCGTTCTGTTCTTGGGCGCCCTGGCGGACGCCGGGCTACAGCTACTGCGGGGCGATGAAGCCTGGCTGTGGCTGGGTCAACGGGCTGCGCTGGGGGCTGACCTGGTTTTCATGATACTCGGCGCGGCCTGCTTCGCCCTGGCCTGGCGCAGGAATTCCAAATGTGGTCCAAATAAGGTCAAATGTAAGCGTTGATCGGACCTGGATTTCAGCCGGTTTCTTAGCCAGCAAAGCCGCAAACTGCACCGGCTAAAGCCTCGATTCCGGGGACATTTGGATTTGCTGGGCCTGGCGCAGGCGCTTTGCCCAAAAACCGCTTTCATGCTAAACTGGGCTTGGTCAGGCAATCCATCGGGCGTTGCGGCCATGCCCATGCCCTCGTAGCTCAGGGGATAGAGCGTCGGTTTCCTAAACCGTGCGTCGCAGGTTCGAGTCCTGCCGGGGGCGCCAAAACACAAAGCCGGGTCATTTGCCCGGCTTTGTGTTTTCGTGAAACTTTCTTGTTTTGTAACTGCTCAGGCTGCGCGCCGTCGCACAGCGATTGAAATCGCGCCGGCGACAATTCTCACCTTACTGGGGCGGGTTGGCTGCGCCGCCCTTCAGTTGATCCAGGTTGACCAGGAAGGGACTGCCTGACGGCAGAAGCATCACGCTGATGTTGGGCGCCAGCTTTTCGATATAGCGATAAACCAGCAGGTTGTCGTTCGTACCGATCTGTTCGTTGACCAGGCGCAGCGCCTCTGCTTCGCCCTGTGCGCGCAAAATGGCAGATGTCTTGACACCCTCGGCCTCGATGCGCTTACGTTCAGCCTCTTGCTGTTCACGCTGCAGGGTGAACTGCATCTGTTCGGCCTGCTGCTGCGCGATCTGCTTCTGCTCGATGGACGTAGCGTAGTCATCGGTAAAGTTGACGTTGCGGATGTCGAATGAGAGCAGCAGCAAGCCCTCCTTCTCGAAACGTTCACGAAGCAACTTCTCGATCTCGACCTGGATGGCGGCGCGTTTGGCTCCGTAAACATCGGTCACCTTGTTCTGCGACACCATCAAGCGCACCACCGAACGAATGGTGGGGCGCACCAGGATATTTTCATAGTCGCGCAGGTTGTTATGAATGTCAGCCGCGCGCGCCGGGTTGATCTTGAAACGTGTTGACGAGTCAATACCCACCTGCAAACCTTCGGCGGTGGGCGACCACAGTGAATCATCGCCCTGGACCGCGCCTTCGTTTGCCACCTTGGTCATGGTGTAGACCTGTTCCAATGTGTTGTAACGATAGACAGTTTCCACGTAGGGGACGATGAAGTTGATGCCCGGATACAACGGTTGATCACGGGTGCCGCTAATGGCATTGAAGACGACGCCGATCTCGCCGGCGTCAATCACCACCAC
>JAYRVL010000347.1:0-13704 GCA_041918575.1 Anaerolineae bacterium
AGATGGAGAAGATGGAGAAGATGGAGAAGATGGAGAAGATGGAGAAGATGGAGAAGATGGAGAAGATGGAGAAGATGGAGAAGATGGAGAAGATAGAGAAGATGGAGATCAAAATCAAACTGGGTGAACCCCTGTGGCGGACCGTGGGTCAACGCCGCCTGCAAATCACATGGCCGGACGCCGCCCCCCCAACCATCGTTGAGCTTGTGGCCTACCTCGATGATCGCTATGCCGGTTTTGCGCAGGCGCTGGCGTTCGTAGAAGGCATTACGCATGCCAACCCCTATCAATTCTTCATTGACTCGCGCCTTGTCACGGCCAGCGCCATCGGTTCGCGGCGTCTGCAAACCGGAGAGACGGTCTACATCTTTCTGCCCGCGGCTGGCGGCGAAGCCTGCGTACCCCTACCGCGCAGCTTCTTTGCCCGTTCCACTCCTGTGGTGGCCTCTGACCTGTTAGGGCGGCTGCTGGTGCGCGTTCTGCCAGACGGGACACGGCTGTGCGGGCGCATCGTGGAGACGGAGGCCTACGGCGGCGCGGAGGATCAGGCCAGCCATGCGGCACGCGGACCAACGCCGCGCGCGGCCATCATGTTCGGCGAGCCTGGGCGCGCCTACATCTACTTCATCTACGGCATGTACTTCTGCTGCAACGTGGTTACGGAAGCAGCGGGGACAGCCGGCGCGGTGCTGCTGCGCGCCCTGGAGATGGCGTCTGCCTCACCCCAGATACCGCAATACACCTGCGGCCCAACCGACGGACCGGGCAAGCTGTGCCGCGCGCTGCACATTGACCGCGGTCTCAATGGACAGGACCTAACCAGCGCGGGGCCGCTCTACCTTGCGGCGGGTCAACCGGTCGCGCCAGCCGACATCGAGACCACGCCGCGCATCAATGTGCGTGCGGACGAGCGGGGGCGCATGATTCCCTGGCGTTTCGTCATCCGTGGACCGTAACTGCTCAGGCGCCCGGCGCCGACTGCCGCCGCCGAGTGAATTTGGGACGCAAAGGCGTTGCGCTGCAAGGTCGGTCGGCGCTGACCGGCATTGCGTTCACGCAGGTGGACGCCTGGTCGTCGCGCCCATCAAGCGCAATTTAATCGCCCTTTCTTGGCAAGCACGGTACCCTCTGCATATTGAGTTGGAAGCGAATCGAGCGCATAGTGCCTGGTGTCATGAACATTCGTGACAACGTTTCGCCCTGGACGAACACATCGCCCTGGAATACACACAGGTCAATGGACGTATGATTATCTTTCTGCGCTTGCTATTAGGTCACCTGGTTGGCGATTTTGCCCTGCAAACCGGCAAAATAGCCCGCGGCAAGTTGTGCGGCTGGCGCGGCCTTCTGATCCACGCCGGGCTGGTGACGTTTTCCATGCTCTGCTTCGGCGCCGGCGCGTTTCCAGGGTGGCTTCCGTGGATGCTGATGCTCGGCGTCAGTCACCTCCTCATTGACGGCGTGCGCACCTTTCTCATTCGCAGCCTGCCCCCACAGCGAGGACTGCTCTATCTCATCACCGACCAGGCAGCCCATATCCTGACCCTGCTGGCTGTCACCCTCTGGGGCGCGCAGGTGCCGTGGCAAGACCTATGGCAACCGCCGCAGTTTGTGTTCGGCGCTGCGGAAGGTTTACTGCTCGGTCTCTCCTGCCTGATTTTGCTGGTGTGGGTTGAGCCGGTCGTGGAGATGGAAGTTCTGCGCGCCGTAACGATTGGCGCAGCGGGAACCAGGCCAACGATTCACCCCGTAGATCGCATCCTCGGCGCTCTCGAACGGCTGCTTCTGCTCAACCTGCTGCTGATGGGTTTCGCTGGCCTGGCGCCGCTGGTGCTCGCGCCGCGCATCGTCATTTACCAGATGCTGGGCGATCTGCGTCGGGAACCGTTGTTCAACATCGCCCTCATCCGCGCCAGCACAAGCGCCCTCTTCGTCGTCGCCTTGACCTTCTGCCTCTATCTTCTCTAGCGCGTCGATGCGCCAGGGTTGGATCGTCACGCCGACCGGTTACGCAGCGCCTTGTCATACAGGTTCTCATAGGCGTGAGCGCTCTTCTCCCAGGAATAGTCCTGCGCCATCGCACGTTGAATCATCTGGTCGAGGTGCTGCCGGCGATCGAAATAGGTGCTGACAGCCCAGCCCACCGTGTCGAAAATGGCGCGCGGCGTTGGCTGCCAGAACTTGAAACCCGTGCCGCCGCCCGCGACCTCGTTGTACTGCTCAACCGTATCGTCGAGACCGCCCGTGGCGCGCACGATGGGCAATGTGCCATACTTGAGCGAATAGATTTGATTTAGCCCGCACGGTTCGAAGATCGAAGGCATGATGAAGAAATCCGCGCCGGCTTCGATCAGGTGAGCGAGTGGGTTGCTGTAGCCGATGAAGGCGCCGACGCGGCCGGGGTAGCGCGCTGCGGCGAAGCGGAAGAATCCTTCCAGATTGGGATCGCCCGAACCGAGAATGGCGAACTGAACTTCCATCGTCGAAACGATGCCTTCCAAGGCCTGCGTCAGTAGATCAAACCCCTTTTGGCCGGCCAGGCGGCTGACGACGCCCACAATGGGCAGGTTCGGGTTGATGTTCAGGCCCATTTGGCGCTGCAGCTCGGCCTTGCACACCGCCTTGCCCGCCAGGTCGTTGGGGCTGAACTGCGCCGGAATCAATTTGTCCACGGCCGGGTTCCATTCGCTGTAATCCACGCCGTTGAGAATGCCCACGTAGTTGTCCCCGCGACCACTGAGATAGGGCGCCATGCCATACCCCAACGCAGGCGTGCGCGTTTCCTGTGCATAGGTGGGACTGACCGTGTTGACGACATCCGCGTACTGAATGCCGCCCTTGAGAAAATTGATGCGGCCGTGGTCTTCGAACTTATCGGCGGTGAAATTGCCCCACTGCAAGCCCAAATAGTCAACGCAACGGGCGTCGTAGTTCCCTTGATAAGCGACATTGTGAATCGTCAACACACTGGCCGCGTCGCCCAGGATGGGATCGTTCCAGTGCCAGATTTTGAGAAACGCCGGCGCCAGCGCTGTGTGCCAGTCATGCACATGCACGATGTCTGGTTTGAAGTTGAGATCAACGCACAACTGCAGACTGGCCCGCGTTAGAAAACCAAACCGGAAAGGATTGTCCTGGAAGTCGTTGTAATACGCGTCATGATACAGCCCCGGACGGTCGAAGTAGCGCAGGTGATCAATGAAGAAGACAGGGATGCCGTCGTTGTTAGCGGCATAGACGCCGCACCACTCCTGCGTGTTGCCCATCCAGACGCCCATGGGACTGAGGAAGGGACGCAGACCGAATTTCTTCTCATCAATGCTGCTGTACTTGGGCATGACCACGATGACATCGTGCCCCAAGGCGCGAAGGATTTTGGGTAAGGCGCCCACCACATCCGCCAGACCGCCCGTCTTGGCATAGGGCACGCATTCCGAGGCAATCATGACAATTTTGAGTTGCGAAGACATTATAGAAATCCTTTCATACCGTAACACAAGTCTCCGGCTTGCGTTTGTCGCAGACGACGTCGTCACGCCGGAGGCGTGACCTGCGGTTGTGGGGGCGTTGTTTTCGACTCAGGCGCCGGCGTTTGCGCGCTCGCGGTTGAGCACCGCCAGGGTGAGTCGCGAAATACAAACGAGCTGATCCTGCTCGTTGTTGATGCGAATGTCCCAGATTTGTGTGGTAGCGCCGATGTGCAGCGGCCGGGCGACGCCGGTCACGAAACCGCTGCGCGTGGCGCGCACGTGATTGGCGTTGAGCTCCAGCCCCACCACCATTTTTTGCCGCGGGTCAATACACAGGGCGCCGGCCACGCTGCCCAGCGTCTCTGCCAGCGTCGCGTTGGCGCCGCCATGCAAGATGCCCGCCGGCTGCACGGTGCGCTCATCCACCGGCATGCGCGCTCTGAGATAGTCGTCGCCCACTTCCAGGAATTCGATGCCGATGTGCTGCGTCATCGTGCGTATGGACAGGGCGTTCAAGGTTTCCGGCGTAGCCGGGGTCAACCAGATGGATTTGATCTTGCTGCTCTGCATTGCTCCTCTGCCCTGCTCCTCCACACCCAGGTGTAGGCCAAGCATACCGCAGATGAAGCCTGCGGGCAAATGCTGGCCGATCGTTGGCGTGAGGGTATTGACATTTCACCGGCTCGCTCCTACAATTCCTCTATCAATCTGCAGCACCACGCCCGCTGCGCCCCAAGCAACGGATCTTTACGCAGGTTACCAAGGAGCTTCCCATGCCATCTTCATCTTCATCCCCATTCTTGTCTCCATCTTCACCTTCACCCTCATCTCCACCCTCATCTCGATCGCGACTACAGCCCGTCGCCGACGCGTCTCGCTGGTCGAGAAATCAATGCCGCCTGACCCTGGTCGGGCTGGCGATTGGCCTTTCGATCGCCCTGCTGGCCGGCGCGGCCTCGCCGGCTGCCCGGGCCGCGCCGGCGCCGATCAACGAACCTGGCGTCCTGGCGCCCGAAATCGCGCTCTCGGTCAAGAATGACACCTCCGCGCCGCTGCGCCAACTGGCAACAGCGCCGCAGGCTGAACACAAGATCGTTATCCAACCTCTGCGCCCCTTAGCCAAGAGCCAGATCAGCAGCAAGGCCCCGGTTTTCACGGCCGATGCCGCTCTCCAGGTTGCCCCGGCCGGCGCTGAACGGCTGCCTGGCCCCCTGCGTAGTTTCGAGGGGATCGGCAATGTTGACCGCGTGCTGCCGCCTGACACCAACGGCGATGTTGGCCCCAACCACTACGTGCAGTTCGTCAACCTTTCCTTTGCCGTCTTCGCCAAAAACGGCGACCTGCTCTTCGGCCCGGTCGGCGAGGCCACCCTCTTCGCAGGCTTTGGCGCCGGCTGCGAACTGTACGACAGCGGCGACCCCATTGCCCTCTACGACCACCTGGCCGATCGCTGGCTGCTTAGCTACATGGCCTGGCCCAACAGCCTGCCGGGCGATGTGTACCAGTGCATTGCCATCTCCCAGAGCAGCGATCCCCTGGGCGCCTGGCACCGCTACGCGTTCCTCGTCGAGCGGGACAAATTGAACGACTATCCCAAGCTCGGCGTCTGGCCGGATGCCTATTACATGACGGCCAATCTTTTCACCACCAGCAGCTTCGCCGGCGCGGGCGTGTGGGCCTTCGAACGTGTCAAGATGCTGCAAGGCTTGCCGGCGCGCCTGGTTCACTTCGATCTCGCCGGCGCCAACCCCAACTTCGGCGGCATGCTGCCGGCCGACCTGGACGGCCCGCCGCCGCCTGCCGACGCGCCCGGTTATTTCGCCGAGGTGGACGACGCGAGCTGGATTGGGCCGCAGGATGCGCTGCGCCTGTGGGAGTTCCATGTCAACTGGACAACGCCGCTCAGTTCCACCTTTGGCCTGGCCGGCCAGCCGAACCTGATCCTCCCCACCGCGGAGTGGGCGCCGCTCCCCTGCGTGGGCGTGACGCGCAACTGCATTCCGCAGCCGGATGCGGGGGACGATGCCTACCTGGACGCCATTGGCGACCGCCTGATGCACCGCCTGGTCTACCGCAATTTCGGCGATCATGCGGCCCTGCTCGCCAATCACACCGTGGATGCCGGCAATGGCCGCGCCGGCATCCGCTGGTACGAGCTGCGCCGCACGCAGGGCCCCTGGAACATCTACCAGCAGGGTACCTACGCCGGCGATTGGTCAGGCAGCACAGCCCACCGCTGGATGGCGAGCATGGCCATGGACGGTCAGGGCAACCTGGCCATCGGCTACACCGCCTCCAGCCCCACGGTCTATCCGTCGGTGCGCTACATTGGTCGCCGCGCCGAAGACCCCCTGAACATCCTGCCGCGGTTGGAAACCTCCTTCGTCGAGGGCGGCGGTTCACAATCCTCCGAATCTTCACGCTGGGGCGACTACAGCATGATGTCTGTGGACCCGACCGATGACTGCACCCTCTGGTACACCAGTGAATACTACCCGACAACCGCCATTTATGACTGGCATACGCGTATCGGCGCTTTTCAGTTCGCGGGCTGTCAGCGCGCGCCGGCCGGCGCCCTGACCGGCATAGTGACCGATACCGAGACCCTGCAGCCGCTCAGCGGCGCGCTGATCAACCTCGATGGCTACATCGCGTTCAGCGATGTCGAGGGGCGCTATCAGTTTGCTACGCTGCCGGCCGGCAGTTACACCCTGCGCGTAACGGCCTACGGCTATGCCAGCGCCGCTGCGGTGGTCACGATCAGCGCTGGCGCCGTCGCCACGCAGGACATGGCGCTGACGCCGCTGCCCAGGACGACGTTGGAAGGTTCTGTCCAGGATGGCGCCCTGCGCCAGGGGCAACCCCTCTATGCTCGCCTGCAGGTGTCAACACCCGATTTTGCCCGCACCGTGTTCAGCGATCCACAGACCGGCCACTACCAGGTCAGCCTCTTACAGGGCGTCACCTACCAGATCACCGTCAACGCCATCAGCCCCGGCTATCGCAGCGCCGCGCAGGCGGTCACGCCGACCGCGGGCCGAACGACAGCCGATTTTCTTTTGCCTGTAGATGGCACATGCAGCGCGCCCGGCTATGGCCGCAACTTCGCCTATTTCGAGAATTTCGAGCACGACGACGGCGGTTACACGACTGCTGGCGTCACCTCCTGGGCCTGGGGCCAGCCGACCAGCGGCCCAGGCCACGCACATTCAGGACAAAAGGTGTGGGCCACGAATCTGCAAGGCGCCTATGGTCTCAATGAAGATGGCTACCTCGTCTCACCGGATATTGACCTGAGCGCTCACGCCGGTTCAGCCGTCATCGTTGCCTGGTGGCAAACCCTGCAGACCGAGCGCAGCTACGACTTTGCGCGGGTGGCCGTCAGCAACAATGGCGGCGTGACGTGGAATCGGGTGTATGGCGAGGTATCCGGCAACGTGGACCTGACCTGGGCCGAACATACCGTGAGCCTGGGTGCGGACTATGCCGTCTCCAACTTCCGCATCCGCTTCATCTTGCGCACGGATGACTCGGTGGTTCAGCCGGGCTGGTACGTGGACGATATTGGCATTGGCGTCATGCCGCTCCCCCCAACCATCACCGCCTACACCCAGAACTTCGAGGCCAACAACGGCGGTTTTACCAACACCTCTGTGCGCGGCGCCAGCAGTTGGGCCTGGGGCGCGCCGACCAACGGCCCCGGTCGGGCGCATTCCGGCAGTAAGGTCTGGGCCACCCATTTGAGCGGCAACTACACCGATCGCGAGGATGGCTTCATCGTCTCGCCCTCCCTTGATCTTTCCAGTCTGGCGGGTCGGTCGGCGCGCGTGAGCTGGTGGCAATGGCTCGTCACCGAAGCCAATTTTGACTTCGCCGCCCTGGGCGTCAGCAAGGACGACGGCCTCAACTGGACACGCGTCTATGGCCCGGTCAGCGGTGAGGTCAGCGCGACGGGATGGACCAAAGTCTCGCTGGATCTCGATCCCTCCTTCAGCGTTTCCACCTTCCGTTTTCGGTTCCGTCTGTGGACCGACAGCTCTGTGGTCCTACCCGGCTGGTACGTGGACGATGCCTCGATTCAGAACGCGCCCCCCACGCCCTCACTGCCGTGTTCTTCCCTGCCCGGCAGCCTGCTGACCGGCATCGTGCGCGACGCCAACACCGGCGCCGGCATCGTGGGCGCCGCAGTTGTAAACGAAACCACCGGGGTGGCGGTCAGCGCCCAGACAACGCCCGATGACCCCCTGCTGGAGGATGGCTTCTACACCCTGTTCGCGCCCACCGGGCAGACCTGCTTCCATGCCACAACTGCGGGCGCCTTTGGCAGTGATCGCGCCTGTCTCGACATCCCCGGCGCCGGCGCGCTGGCGCAGGACTTTCATCTGCCGGCCGGTTTCTTGCAAATCATGCCGCCGGTGATCAGCGTCGAAGCCGCGGCCGGCGCGCCGCTTTCGCTCACGCTCAGCTTGAGCAACACCGGCGCCCTGAGCCTGACATTCGATCTGCTGCCCATCAACCATGCCTTGCCCGGCCAGCCAGCGCTCACGGATTCAGGGCCGGCCGTGCGACCGAATGGGCCGGTCAAACCGCAACCCGACAACAGCCCCAGCCGGTCAGCGCAGGCGTCCGGATCGCCGCCCGCTGCGCCCATCCTGGCCGGCGGCCGCATCATCCGCAACTGGCCGACGCAGCTCCCCTACGCGTGGGGCGTGGGCTTCGACACCAACAGCAACGATCTTTGGCTGAGCAATATTGGCGGTGTGGGCGGAGAGGATCGCGACTATCGCTACTTGCCCGACGGCACGCGCACAGGCCACAGCATTGACGTGTCGGGCTGGGTTGGCTCGTTCGCGGCCGACATGGCCTTCGACGCAATCACGAACCGCTTGTGGCAGATCAACGTGGGCGGCGACAACTGCCTGCACGAGCTGGACCCCGCGGCCGGGATCAGCACCGGGCGCTCGATCTGTCCAGGGTTTGGCGTCTCGCAGCGCGGACTGGCCTACAATCCGGTCTCCGATACCTACTACGTGGGGAGTTGGAACGATCGCACCCTGTACGAGGTGGCGCGCAACGGCCAGATCCTGCGCTCGAACTACATCGAACTCGATATTTCGGGCCTGGCTTTCAATCCCGCCACAGGGCATCTCTTCGTCATGACCAACGCCGACAGAGGGTTGGACGTATACGTGCTGGATGTCGCGGCCGACTTTGCCGTGGTGGGAGGGTTCAATGTTTCGGGCTTCAATCAGTTCACCCAGGCCGGCCTGGACATGGATTGCGGCGGCCATCTCTGGGCCGTCAACCAGGCCACGCAGCGCGTCTATGAAATCGAATCGGGCGAGAGCGACGCTTGCAGTTGGATGCAGATCCCCTGGCTGACTCTGTCCGCACTCAGCGGCGCCCTGACGCCAGCCAGCAGCCAGGATGTGATTTTGACCTTCGGCACGAATCTGCCGCCAGGTGCGTACCAGGCCCAGTTGCGCGTGCGCACCAACACCCCGTATGAACCGGCCAGCATCCCGATCACGCTCAACGTGCTGAGCGCAGCCAACGGGGAATGACCCCGCTGGCGTGGGTGGAATCGTTGAGGGAAGCTGACGGTGTTTGCCAAAGGCCCGAAGCCGTGGTAACGTTTGCCGATCGGGCATCGCCTGGGAGCAGAAGATTTTTTGCCGCGAGGAAGCCTTCCAGGGCCGGCCGATCACCGTGTGGGGGATGTGAGGCAGAATTCACCCCCGCGGGCGCGGAGAATGCAGAGGAAAAAGCGTTAAATCACCCCTGCGGGGGCGGATGTTTGGAGTTCACCGCGAAGGATGCGGACAGCGCAGAGGAGAAAAACGGAGGTCGCGCCCATGCTTGCCTGTGTCACCAGTTGCGCCTTGATCGGCCTGGAAGGGGCCACCATCGAAGTCGAAGTTGACATTGCCCCGGGGCTGCCCAAGGTGACGATTGTCGGTCTCCCCGATGCCGCCATCCGCGAGGCGGGCGAACGCGTGCGCAGCGCCATCGTCAACTCCGGTTACTATTTTCCCGGCACCCGTCTGACCATCAGCCTGGCGCCGGCCGATCTGCGCAAGGAAGGCCCGGCCTATGACCTGCCCATCGCGCTGGCCATCCTGGCCGCGACGCGCCAGATTCCGCCCGACAGCCTGAACAAGAGCCTGGTGGTCGGCGAACTGGGCCTCGATGGCAGCGTGCGTCACATCTACGGCGTGCTGCCCATCGCCGCGCTGGCCGTGGAACACGACATCGAAACCCTCTTTGTGCCGCAGAGCGATGCGCCCGAAGCAGCCCTGGTGGAGAAGATCAACGTGATCCCCGTCGAATCGCTCAACGCCATTGTTGCCCACCTCAGCGGCGTCCTGCCCATACGCGCCTATGAGTCCGCCGTCGGTTTCGACGACGAGATGGTGGAAGCGCCGTCCGTCACCGATTTTGCCGAGGTTCGGGGTCAGGAGCATGTCAAGCGGGCGCTGGAGGTGGCGGCCGCCGGCGGCCACAACGTGCTGATGAGCGGCCCGCCCGGCGCCGGCAAAACCCTGCTCGCCCGCGCCATGCCTTCTATCTTGCCGCGGCTGACTCTGAGTGAGGCGCTGGACATTACCCGCATCTACTCCGTGGGCGATTTGCTGCACGGCAGCGGCGGCGGGCTGCCGTTGATCCGGCAGCGCCCCTTCCGCGCGCCGCATCACACCATCAGCCATGCCGGTTTGGTTGGCGGCGGGCGCTGGCCGCGACCCGGCGAGATCAGCCTGGCGCACCGGGGCGTGCTCTTCCTGGATGAATTGCCCGAATTCGATCCACGCACGCTGGAGGTGCTGCGCCAGCCGCTGGAAGATCATGTGGTGACGATTTCGCGCGCGCAGGGCAGCCTGACCTTTCCGGCCAACTTCATGCTGCTGGCCGCGCTCAACCCCTGTCCCTGCGGCTATTACGGCCACCCCACGATCGAATGCACCTGCTCCTCGGCGCTGATTGCGCGCTACCAGCACCGCATCTCCGGCCCGCTGCTCGATCGTATTGACATCCACGTCCAGGTGCCGCCGGTTGATTTCGACAAGCTGACCGACGAGCGCCAGGGTGAGCCTTCCAAGACGATCCGGGCGCGGGTGGAAGCCGCGCGGCAGCGCCAGATCAAACGCTTTCAGGGGCACGATCACGTGACCTGTAATGCGGACATGGGCGTGGCGGAAGTGCGTGAATTTTGCGGTGTGGATAGTAGCGGCCGTGCCCTGCTCAAGGCGGCCATGCGCCAACTGCAGCTCAGCGCGCGCGCCTATCACCGCATCCTCAAACTGGCGCGCACCGTGGCCGACCTGGCGGCCAGCCCCCGCATCGAAACGGTGCATCTGGCAGAAGCCATCCAGTATCGGCCACGGCAGCAGAATTAGGACTCCAAATTTGTTACTGCTGGGTCGGCCCCCCTGCCCCCCAATCCTGGGGGGAAAAGCATTCGGCTTCTCCAGGATTGGGGGGTAGGGGGGCGCTCCGGGCGCTATCGAGACCATTCTCACTGCCTGGCTGAGCAGTTACGGATATTCGAATTCTCGTGCCGATAGTTTTGCACACCACAGAGCAAGAATCCTGTACATCCTGTTCATCCTGTCCAAATCGGCCTGCCTGGCTGAGCAGTTACGGATATTCGAACCTCAACGCACCATCGGCAGATAGGCCACTGCGCCCGCCTGGCTGGCGCTGAACCCAATCGCCAGGACGCCGCCCGTGTCCGCCTGCTGCGCGCCGCCGGCTTGGATTGTCACCCGCGTGCCGCCCGTGACCGGCGCGGTTTGCACTGCGTAGCCCGCGTTGGGCGTCAGCCCGGTGATGAGGAAGCGCGTGACATTGGCCGGCGCGGTGAAGATTACAACGCTGGCCGCTGTGCCGAGGTTGACCGGGAACAGCACCGCAGTCCCGTCTACGGCCGCGCCGGCGAACGCCCCATCATCGCTGCCGATCAGCGTGGCCGTGTCCGCGCCGACGCCCGCGTCCGCGCCTTGCAGCACCTGCAAGAAGCGCACCGATGTCGGGTTGCCCGGCGCCTCCACCTTGAGCCGCGCCTGCATCGGGTCATCGCCGGCGGCCGTGTCCAGAATGTGCTGCTCCACCGTGTTCACCGCGCTCAGGACCGCGTTGGCGGGCAGCAGCGAGGTGATGAAGAGCTGCTGGCCGCTGATCGTCTGCATGACGGCGCGCGGGCCGTTGACCGCGGCCGGCTGCGGGAGCTGCAGCCACCAGCGCTTGAACCGCCCAGCCGTCTGCGATTGGGCGCGGTCGTAAACCACGATATGATCGGGTTTGAGCCACACGATGGAGCGGCTGGCATGGGTGATGTCAACGGCGCTTTCATTTTCCGAGTTGTACAAGTTGGCGGCGTCGCCCAGCGCGTAGATGTAGCCGGCGGCCGTGCTGTGCGCCAGCAGGACGGGATCGCCGCTGGCGACGTAGTTCCACTGTGAGCCGCGGCGCCACAGGTCAATGCGCCAATCGTCATCGTCGCGATCGGGCGGTCGGTTGTTCGCCAACGCCACCGCGTTGCGAAATTCGCTGCTGGCGATGCCCTCGGCGATGTCCGCATAGCCCAGCCGCGCTTTCGTCAGCCATTCTCCATCGCGATAGAACTCGAAATGATTGCCGTCCGCCTGCTGATGGTCAATCTGATTCCAACTCAGGCTGTAGATGAACCAGGCTGCGTCCTCGCCCCAGCCGGTGCGGCTGAACAGCTTATTCATGCCGGGCGCCATGAACGTGGTCGGCAGGGCGGGACGGGGATCGGGCGCGGTCGGCGCGGCCGGATCGAAGAGCAGGAAGTAGAGAATGGCCTGGCGGAAGTCATCGGGGTTGGCGGTGCGTTCGAGCAGGCGGTCGGCGCCGCCCGCGGGTGTGTGGGTTTCGATCCAGCGCAAGGTTGTCAGGCGCGAAGGATTGTGTACGACCCCGTCGTACACGCCCAGCGCGCCAAAGGCGTCAATGTAATCAGGCAGGCGGTAGTGCTGAGCGTCGCCGTACCAGGCCGGTTGATAGACCGGCCCCAGCTCCGGCGCGCTGTCCAGGATGGTCGTCGTCGGGCTGAGGCTGTGCAGGTAAGAAATCACCAGGTCGTCCCAAAACGGGTTGGCGCTCATAACTACCTGCGGCCCGCGGCGGCTGGGGTCATCTTCGCCGGCCGTGTGCAGCGCCCACAGGAACTGAATGGCGTAGCTGGCGGTCTGCGGGCTGTACTCCATCCCTTCGGGCAGCAAACCGCCCTGGCTGTCAGTTGCGCTGAGGTGATGAAAGATGTAGAGCCAGGCGCCCGTGGCCTGGTCGAGATAGGCGTGCAGCGCCTGGCCCGGATCATCGGCGGGGTTCAGCGCCAGCGCCATCAGCCCCAAGTTGCGCATGTGCGCAGTGAAGTAGTTATTGCCGGCCCAGCGCACCTGCAGCCGGTCCGCCAGGAGGATCGGGTCGTTGACCACGCCGACCGGCTCCGGATGATGGTAGCCGCTCTGCTTGATCTCCTCAGACCAGCGCAGGAAAACTGTGCGAATCTTGGCCTTGTCCGCGGCGCTCAGACTGGGATAGATCCAGTCTACCACCAACGGGAAGGCCTCGCCGTGCCAGCGGGCGCGATTGGAATCGGTGGTGAAGAACTCCGGATGACGAAAGGGCGGGTAACCCATGCTGCCGTTGCAGTTGTAGTTCTCCTGCGTGGCCGGGCCTTTGGCCGCTTCGGTAATGGCCGTCATCAGCAGGGTGCGCGCCCGCGCGGCATAGTCCGCCCGCGCCGCGGGGTCAGGATGCACCAGTGACGCGAACGCGAACAGTTCGGCGTACATCTCCGTGGCATATTCCTCGTACTCACGGCTGCCGCAGTCCTGGTCGGGCGCATCCCCGCGGTCCATGGCCTCCGTGGCGCTTGCCAGCACAACGGCCAATCCATCACGATAGAGCGGGTTATTGTCGCTGGCCCAGCCGCGCAGCCGCGGCAGATCGGCCGCGGTCAGCCACAGGCGGGGATGCTCACCGGCGGCCTGTTTGCCGGCCGGCGCCGAAGCGGGCGCGGTGGGCAGCGGTGTGCTCGGCGCCACCGAGGTTTCGACTGACGGCGGCTCGGCGGGCGCCTCGATCGCGGTTGGCGTTGCCTGGCGATCGGCGCAGGCCGTTAGCAAGAGAACAGACAGGATGATGCTCAGCAGCAGGTGCGGCACGGACGTCTCCTTTTTTCGATCGTAGTGGTAACTGCTCAGGCGGC
>JAYRVL010000348.1:0-1852 GCA_041918575.1 Anaerolineae bacterium
CAGGACCTGGTCCACAGCCTGCTCGTCTCGCTGCGTTCGGCCTACAACGAGCAATTGACGCAGTTCACCCCGCGGCTGGTTGCCGTTGTCACAGGCGGTATGAACCTGGTTGGGTTGTCGAGCGGTCCCACATCGCCTTTCAACATCGCCAAACCGGTTCTCGTGCCATGCCTGACCGACGCGCAGAGTCGGGAGCTGGCCGCGGCCACGCTGAAAGCGTATGACGTTGATGCCTCGGAACCTGCGCTCGACAAGCTGCTCGAATGGGCGAGCGGCGATTACTACCTGCTGCCGCAGTTGTGCAGTTGGTGTGCGGAGGCAGTGCGCAGCTATCAACACCCGCAGGTCACCACGTCGGTGGTTGGCCGCGCGGTCGAGCGCCTGTGGCGCACGGACGAGGCCCAGTCCCCCATCCGCGAGGCGATCCAGCTCATCGAAGAAGACCCGGACACTTTGCTGGACCTGCTCGACATTATCGAGCGCGGGGACCTGCCGCAGCAGCACACGCGGCAACCCCTGTCGCGCACCGGCGCCAATCGCCTGCAGTTGTGCGGCGCGCTGAAAATTCACCAGGGCGCCTATCGCTTCAAGAACGAGATTTTCCAAAAAGGCCTGAAGCGACACTTTCAACCGGCGCAGGTGGGCCATGTGCTGCGCATGACCGGACGCTGGTCCGAGGCAATCGAATACCTGGCCTGGCATCTGCGCGCGGATCCGCAGCCGCAGGCACGCGACGATCTCCTGGAAGCGATCATTCAATCCATCTACGCGGTGGACGATCTGAAGGAGGCGTATGAGGCGCTGGTGCGGGGCATGGAACTGGGCTTCAGTCTGTCCAGGGTGCATGTCTACCGGGCAGACCTGGGCCAAAACGAACTGCGCCTGGTGAGCCATTCTCAGGATGCGCCGCTCGTCGCCGATACGATCAACTTGAGCGACCCGACGGTCGGTTCGGTCGAGGCGCGTGCGTTCCAATTTGGCGATTACGCCCTGCGCCGTAGCGCCGACGATCAGGTGCGCCTGGTGGCGGCGCTGGTTCCTGAACTGCATCCAATCGGCGTGGTGAGCATCGAGAACTATCAGGCCAGCCATGATCGGCATGGGCTGCCGCCCGAACTGCCAGACCTGCTGCGCTTCTTGCGCCATGCGGCCGGGGCCATCGAAAGCGTGACGGTGCGCGCAGCCTATCAAGAGATCGGCCAGGCCGTGCTTTCGACCGAGAGCCTGCGTCCTACGTTCGAGCGCGTGCTGCGGGCGGTCTGCAGCGCCCTGGGCTGTGATTTTGCCAACCTCTATCTGCTAGACGCCAGCAACACCCTGCTTGTCATGGACGCGGGCGTGGGGCGTCCCTGGTCAGCGGACTGGCAGGCCCGGGCGCGCTTCGACCGCCAGGGGCAGCACCCGGCCGCGCGTTGTTTGCAAGAGGAAAATCCGCTGATCGTACGCCCGGACGATCGCGGTCTCGATCCAGCCATCGCGGAGCGATTTGGCCTGCACGCCTACCTGCGCGCGTTCATGCGCTTGACCGCGGCGGGCAGTCAGTTGGGCGCGCTGGAGATCGGATTCCATGCCAGGCAGAGGGACATCATCAGCGAGGAGGACCGGCGCAACCTGGTAGGATTCGCCGACCAGGTTGCCATTGCCGTGTTCAACGGCCAACTGCTGCGCCGCACCGACCAGGCGCTGGCGCGCCAGGTGGAAGAGCTGAAGCAGTTGCGCGATGTCAGCCTGGCGGTTACCTCGACGCTCGACCTGGACAAGGTGCTGACCCAGGTCATGATCCAGGTTCAACACCTGTTCGGCGCGCAGGACGCCACCATCTGGAAGGCGCTGCCGCAGGAGCAGGAGTTGA
>JAYRVL010000349.1:0-8044 GCA_041918575.1 Anaerolineae bacterium
GTCGTCATCGGCGGCATGGGGAGTTATCCGGGCACGGCCCTGGGCGCGGTGGTGCTGGGCCTGGCCCGCGCGATCGGCGACAATGTGGCCGGCGCCACCATTGCCCGCGCTTCGGCCGTGCTCATCATGACCCTGATCCTGTTGGTGAAACCAAGCGGTCTGTTGGGGAAGAAGGAATAAGCGCAAGGGTGCGGTACACGATGATGAAGATCAAACAGTGGGGCGCGGGGGCGGCGGTATTGGCGGGACTGGTGCTGTTTCCCTACTTGGTGGCGGCGCTGACCGGCGCCTCCGTGGGCGAAGGCAGTTCTAAGTTCTGGCAAAGCCTGTTGATCGAGGTTTTCATCATGGCGATCTACGCCATGAGCTACGACATCTTGATGGGCTACACCGGCATTCTTTCGTTCGGCCATGCCATGTTCTTTGGCGCCGCGGCCTACACCGCCGGCATTGCGGTCAAGCACCTGCATTGGCCCTTTGGCCTGGCCGTGCTGCTGGTCATCGTGGTGGCTATCGTGCAGGGGCTGATCGTGGGCATCGTCTCGCTGCGGGTCAAGGGGGTCTATTTCGCCATGGCCACCCTGGCCTTTGCCGAATTTTTCGCCATCCTGGCCTCCGGTTCAGACCTGCGCGCGTACACGGGCGCGGAAGATGGGCTGCACGGGATGGCTGTGCCGGCCTTCATTGACCCCACCAACCAGCGCCTGCGTTTCTACTACCTGGCGCTGCTGCTTGTTGTGCTCGTCTACCTGGCGCTGCGCCGTATCGTCAACTCGCCCACCGGCAAGGTGTTCGTGGCCGTGCGCGAAAATGAAGCCCGCGCACAGATAATCGGCTACAATACTACGATCTTCAAGCTGCTGGCGATCATCGTGGCCGGGCTGATGGCCGCGCTGGCCGGCCTGCTGCAGGTCATGCTCAACAGCAGCGCCACCCCTTCACTGCTGGGCATCAACCTTACCATTGATGCGCTGCTCATGACCATCATCGGCGGCGTTGGCACCCTGATCGGCCCGGCCCTGGGCGCCGGCGTGCTGCAACTGCTCGGTTACTGGCTCTCCAACACCTTCGGCCAGGCGGCGGTGCTGGTCATCGGCATCATCTACATCCTGCTCGTGCTTTTCGTCCCCTACGGCATTGTCGGTACCTGGCAGCAGCACGCGTTCCAATGGCGCCAGGGCTGGCGCCGCCTGCTCGCATTGATCCGTTGAACCTACTCCCGATAGTGCGCGCCCATGCTGCGTTTGTTCTGCCAGGCGGCCGAGGCGACCAGGATGGCCGCGCGCACGGCGTTGCGCAGTCCGATCAGGCCGTCGGTCAGGCGTGAGGTGCGGTAGAAGCTCTCGATCTCCGTCTCCAGATGATACAATTCGCTCAGCGCCCGGTCGAGCCGCCGCGCGGTGCGCGCCAGCCCCACGTAGTTCCACATGATGTGCTTGATCGCGCTCATATCCTGGCTGACCAGCGCCGGGTCTGGCTCGTCCAGGCCGTCGTCGCGCCAGGGCGGAATGTCGTCCGGCGAGATGGTCAGGCCAGGGGGCAGATGGTGAATGACGCTGTGCGCGGCCCGGCTGCCCCACACCAGCCCTTCCAGCAGCGAGGTGCTGGCCAGGCGATTAGCGCCATGCACCCCGGTGCATGACACTTCACCCACCGCGTAAAGCTGCCTGAGCGTCGTCCGCCCCCACTCGTCCACCCACACGCCGCCGCACTGATAGTGCGCCGCAGGCACCACCGGCGCCAGGTCCTTGACGATGTCCACGCCGTAGGGCAGCAGGCTGCTGCGAATGGTGGGGAAATGGTGCAGGATTTCGCTCTCCGGCACGGTCGAACGCAGGTCGAGATAGACATGGGTCAGATCACGCGCCAGCATCTCCTGGTGGATGCTGCGCGCCACTACGTCGCGGGGAGCCAAATCCTTCCATTCCGGCGCATAGCGCTGCATGAACGGCTCCCCGTTCGCGTCCACCAAGCGCGCGCCGGCGCCCCGCACCGCCTCTGAGATCAGCAGATTGGGCGCAGCCACATGGTAGAAGGTGGTTGGATGGAATTGGACGAACTCCATGTTGATGACGCGCGCCTGCGCGCGCTGCGCCATCGCCACGCCGTCCCCGCGCGCGCCGGCGGGATTGGTGGTGCGCAGGAAAATCTGGCCCAGACCGCCGGTCGCCAGCACGGTCGCGCGCGCCAGGCAGCGCTTGACCTGACCCGTGGCCTGCTCGAACAGGTACGCGCCCACGCACGAGCGCCGCTCGTAGATCGCCAGGCGGTTGAGAGAATGGTGTGAAGGCGTCAGCAGGTCCACGGCCGTGTGGCCGGTCAGTAGCGTGACTTTGGGATGTGCGGTCAGCGCCCGTATCAGCGCCACTTCGATGGCCTGGCCGGTGTGGTCGGCCACATGCAGGATGCGCGGCATCGAATGGCCGCCCTCCAGCGCCAGCGACAGCGCGCCGTCCTCCTGGCGATCGAACTGCGTCCCCACCCGCTCCAGCAAAATACGCTTGAGGATGATCGGCCCTTCTGCGGCCAGAATCTGCACCGCCTTGGGGTAGCTGTGCCCCGCGCCCGCGGTCAGAATATCGGCGGCCAGGTGTTCAGGCGCGTCGTGCTCGCCGCGGTAGATGATGCCGCCCTGCGCCCAATAGGTGTTGGAATCCTCCGGCTGCTGGCCGCGCGTCACCAGCGTCACCGGGATGCCGGCGTCGGCCAGTTCCAGGGCCGCGGTGGCGCCGGCAATGCCGCTGCCGATGATCAGAACATCCGTTTCCAGGTACTCGCTCATCGTTCAGCCAATCGCAATCATGCGCTGCACCGCACGCGCGGCGCGCACACGAATCTCTTCGGGCACCTCGATCACGTACTGCACATACGCCAGCGCGTCGCGGGTCATCTGCAAGGTGATCTGGTTCATGTGCGGGCAGCGCACCATGCACAGGCGCAGCATTTCCTTGTCGGGGTTGGCTGCAGCCACATTCTCGCCCATCGAACACTCGGTGAGCAGCAGATAGTGCGGGGCTTTGGTTTGCTCCACGTAGCGGATCATGTTGTTGGTGCTGCCGGAATAGTCCGCGGCCGCCACCACCTCCGGGCTGCATTCAGGATGCGCGAGGATGACCACGTCCGGGAATTGGGCGCGCACCGCAGCGATGTCGCTCACCGTGAACTGCTCATGCACCTCACAGCGACCGTGCCAGCCGATCATCTGATAGTCCACGTCCGTGTCCTGAAAGGTGATGTTGCCGCCGGGCAGCAGCGTCGGGAGGATGATGTGCTTGCCGGTCTCAGCCGCCACGTTGCGCGCCAGGTATTCATCAGGCAGGAAGATAACCGTGTCAACGCCCAGGGAATCCACCACCGCGGCCGCGTTGCCCGAAGTGCAGCAGATGTCGCTCTCCGCCTTGACATCGGCATAGGTGTTGACATAGGACACCACGGGCACGCCGGGAAAGCGGGCCTTGAGCGCGCGCACGTCCGCGGCGGTGATGCTGGCCGCCAGCGAGCAGCCCGCCTCGAGCGACGGGATCAGCACGGTGCGCGTGGGGTTGAGAATTTTGGCCGTTTCGGCCATGAACTTGACGCCGCAAAAGACGATGATGTCCTTCTCGGTCTGAGCGGCCTTGCGGCTCAAGTCGAGTGAATCGCCCACGAAATCGGGTACCGAATGAAACAGCGCCGGTTCCATGTAATTGTGCCCCAGGATGACCGCGTTGCGCTGACGCTTGAGCTGTTCGATTTCATAGGCCAGTTCCGCCTGCAGGCGCAGCTCGAAGGCCGGCGCATAACCGCCAATTTTGGCCTGCAGTTCGACAAAGATGTCGTCCGCCGTCATCTGGGAACGATCAACTCGCTGTAGGGTGTTCATAGGCTACCTCGCAAATCCAGGCTGATGTCGAGCGCCTTGACCGAGTGGGTCAGCGCGCCGATCGAAATGTAATCTACGCCGGTCGCGGCAATGGCCGCTGCCGTGTTCAGATTCACGTTGCCCGAGGCTTCCAGGGGGATGCGGCCGGCCGTCATCTGCACGGCCACGGCCATCTGCGCCGGCGGCATGTTATCCAGCAGAATGCGGTCCACGGGCAGCCGCAGCGCCTCCTCAAGCTGCGCCAGGTTGGTCACCTCTACTTCGATGGGGCGCCGGCGCGCGTCGCCCTGGCGCACGCGCTGCACGGCCGCGGTCAGGCTGCCCACGGCCGCGATGTGGTTGTCCTTGATCATCGCCATGTCGTACAGGCCAAAACGGTGATTTTGCCCGCCGCCCAGGCGTACCGCCCATTTGTCCAGCACGCGCAGGCCAGGCGCGGTCTTGCGTGTGTCAAGGATGACCGCCCGCGTGCCCTGCACGGCGTCCACGAAGCGCCGCGTGGCGGTGGCAATGCCCGACATGCGCTGCAAGAAGTTCAAGGCCACGCGCTCGCCGGTGAGAATGGCGCGCCCGTCGCCGCGGATCGTCGCAATCACCTGGCGCACCGCCACGCGCTCGCCATCGGCAACCAGGGGTGTCACCTGCACCTGGTCGCTCACCTGCGCGAAGACCTGGATCACCACGGCCAGGCCGGCCACCACGCCCGCCTCCTTGGCGATGAAATCACCCTCCACCAGCGCCGTTTCAGGCACGGTGAGCAGCGATGTCACATCACCGTCGCCCACATCTTCGGCCAGGCCGCGGGAGACGATCTGCGCGATCCCTGCCTGCGCCGCGTCCGTGGTGAAATCAAACGGTTCCAACTTCATGCTCGCTCTCTCTCCTTGATTTCAGCCCCCATCTCAGCCCCTATTTCGCCCCCTGGCTGCTGGTCAGTTTACCACCGTTCGCCCCGCAATGCCAAGTCACGCGCCCCAACGTGATTGGCGCAGTCGCGTCCATCAGGGTAAAATAGAGCCTGGTGGACAATTACGAACCGGAGCGCGCCATGAAACTAGATCGCATCACCATCAATCCGTCTCGCATGAATGGACAGCCCTGTATTCGCAACATGCGTTTGACAGTTAGACGCGTCATCGAGGCCCTGGCTATCTATACGGATCGTTCAGATTTGTGTCAGGAGTATCCCGAACTGGATGATGAAGATATTCGTCAGGCGCTCGTTTATGCCGCGACTCATCTCGAGGATCGTATGGTTGAGTTTGCACGATGAAGGAACCGATTTTAAGAAGAGCTTTTCAAGATTTTTACCCCGATCACACCAGTTACTGTTACGGCTGCGGCCGGCTGAATGCGGCCGGCTTGCAGATCAAGAGCTACTGGGAGGGCGATGAGGCGGTCTGCACGTTTCAGCCGCGACCGGAGCACACGGCCGTGCCCGGCTTCGTCTATGGCGGCCTGTTGGCCTCATTGGTGGACTGCCACGCCACCGGCACCGCGGCCGCCGCGGCCTACCGCGCGGCCGGCCGCGCAATGGATACCGAGCCGCCGTTCCGCTATGTCACCGGCTCGCTGCACGTGGATTACCTGCGTCCCACGCCCCTGGCCGGTTCGTTGACCCTGCGCGCCCAGGTCAAAGAGATCAAAGGCCGCAAGACCATCGTCAGCGTTCAACTCTACGCAGCCGGCCAACTGTGCGTACGCGGCGAAGTCGTCGCCGTGCAGATGCCGGATAAAATGGCAAGCGCGGATTGAGGGATCGTAACCATGACACCATTGATAGCACCTTCGGTAGAAGAACCACAGCGTATGGATGAGCGATTCACATCACGACGCCAGCGCCCTCCCTACCTTTGGGATCACAACATTACCTTTGAGGAATTTCAGGGCATTCTCAACGGCACGTTTGAATTTGGGCGCCTGAACCGCGATTGGGCCGCTCTACGTTTGATCGAGTATGCCCCGTATGATGAAATGATTCACTTACTCGGCTACAAGGCGATCGTCGAAGGATGGCCGCGGTGGCGCGCCAACGTACGTATGGCAGAAGTCCAGCGCGGGCTTGATTTCCTGGTGGAGTGGCTTTCCCAACGTCATCCGGAGTTGCTGAATGACAACAGATCCACGAACTAATCGGATTGCTGCCAGTCACGAGTTCTTCTTGACCAAACTCTATCCTCTGCAGGATGAGGTGCTTCAGCATCCTGCCGATGTCGCACGCCGTCTCTGCCAAATCACGCGTCGAGATTGGCAGGATGTGATGTGGAAGTCCCCGCCGGATCCCGATGAATACCTGGCTGAGGTAATCCGTTTAGGTGAAAGCCTGATTTTGATTTAGAGTCGCACATTTCATTCAGAAACCCGGTGCCTTTGTTCAGGCGATCATCTGCCACACGACCAGCGGCAGGAATTGACGCGGGGGCAGTGTGGGCGGGGTTTCTGTGGGCGTTGGCGTGGCCTCGCCCGGCGTGGGCGTGTCGGTTGGCGTGGGCGTGGGCGTGGGCGTGCCGTCGTCCGGCGTCGGAGTCCCCGTGGGCGTCGGTGAGGCGTCACCCGGCGTGGGCGTCGGCGTGGGCGTGCCGTCGCCCGGCGTCGGCGTATCTGTCGGCGTGGGCGTGCCATCGTTCGGCGTCGGAGTTTCCGTGGGCGTCGGTGAGGCGTCTTCCGGTGTGGGTGTACCGGTCGGCGTGGGCGTGTCCACCGGCGTTTCGGTTGGCGTGGGCGTTGGCGTCTCGGTCGGCGTCGGAACATCGGTCAGCGTGGGCGACGGGGTGGGCGTGGGCGTTGCGGTCGGCGTGGCCGTGGCCGTGGGCGTCAGGGTCGGCGTGGGCGTAGGCACGCAGGCCAACAGCGCCGTATCATCCAGGTAGTTGCGGGTCAGGCTGCCGCCGCCGTTGTTGTAGACGTTGAAGTAAAGGACCAGCGTGCGGTTGCGATAGGCGGTCAGGTCGAAGGTCTTCTCCTGCCATTGATCGTTGCCCGCGGCCGAACTGCGCTCGATGGTGGCTACCAGGCCGTAGCTGGTGTTGAGCAGCAGCACTTCGCGGTAATCGGCCGCTTCACCGCCGCCGGGCCGCTGCCAAAAGTGCAGGAAAACGCCCGTGGGCCAGGCCGGAATGACCACGGGCTGGTAAGCGGAGGAGTGCGAAGCGGCGTTGGCCGTGCCGGGCGCAATGCCGAGGCGCAGGGCGCGGGCGCCGCTGTGTACCGGCGCTGTCACATAGGCGGCCGGCCGCGCAGTCGAGCCGAACGTCCAGCCGCTGTTGTTTTCGAAATCGCCGTTGACCAGTAAATTGGTGCAGCCGCCGGGGATGGGCGTGGCGGTCGGCGTGCTGGTGCGCGTGGCGGTCAGCGTGGGCGTGCTGGTGCGCGTGGGCGTATCGGTGAGTGTCGGCGTGCTGGTGCGCGTGGGCGTGTTCGTGGCGGTCGGCGTGCTGGTGCGCGTGGCGGTCGGCGTGGGCGTGCTGGTGCGCGTCGGTGTAATCGTCACGGTCGGCGTGCTGGTGCGCGTGGGTGTGTTTGTCGCAGTGGGCGTGCTGGTGCGCGTGGCGGTCGGCGTGGGCGTGGGGCCGCTGATGATGCCGGCCAGCTCGGCCAGGGTGGCCAAGGCCGCGCGCGCGTAGCGCTGCACGTAATCCAAATCAACCCGGCTCAGCGTATCGCCGCTGTTGTGATACCACGGGTTGCGGTCGCGGGGACGGCTGTCATCAAAGAAGTTTTCGATCGCCAGGGTCGCGGCATAGCCCTTATCCCAGAACGAGGCATGATCCGAGAAACGGCTGGCGCTGCTCGTTTTCAACTCCACGATCAGGTCCTGGCCGTAGCGGCTGTTGGCCGAGATGAACGCATTGGCCAGGTTGATGGAACTGCTGCCGACGCCGCTATGCAGCTCGATCACGCGGTCATCGTTGCCATCGTAACCGATCATGTCGAGATCAATGTAGCCCATCACCTGGCTGCCCCAGTGACCCTGTTCTTCGGCCGAGAAGTGGACGAAGCGGATCGTATCACGGAACGAATGGCCGCGCAGCAGGTTCGCAATCACCAGCGTCGCCGCGCTGCCGCTGGCGTTGTCGTCGGCGCCCGGCGCCAGCGAATACGGCACCTCCGACGTGTCGTCGAAATGGCCGCCGATCAGCCACACCCGTTCGGGATGGGTCGTGCCGCGCAGCTCGGCCACGA
>JAYRVL010000350.1:0-4548 GCA_041918575.1 Anaerolineae bacterium
CACCCTCTCCGACCTGCAGGCGCAGGCCGAGCAACTGGCGCATGACCTGACCAACGCCGGCGAGCTTCCCCGCGGCGCGCTGCGGCCGTATGCCCCGGTGGATGCGCTGCGCACGCGGCTGCAAGCGCAGCGTCCGGTTCTCTTTGGATTCGGCGACCTGATGGGCCGACCGGTTAGCCAGACCAGCGATGTGGGGCGCATCTTCCTGCCCGCGCCGCATTTCGGCAGCAAGGTGCGCCGCGTGGTCGAAGAGGTGGAAGTCTGGCGTAAGGCCGGTCAACGGGCGGTGCTGATCACTCGCCAGGCGAGCCGGCTGGATGACCTGATGCGCGGCGCCGGTCAGGCGCCGATCGTGACCGACACCATCACCGAAACGCCCCCGTTGGCCGTCTACCTGGCGCCCGGCAGCCTCAACGAGGGCCTGATCCTGCGCAACGAGGACGAAGGGGGCCTGCGCCTGACCGTGCTGACCGATGCCGAGTTGTTTGGCATGGCGCGGCCGGCGCCCAATCGGGCCATGCGCGCTCGGCCCGTGGCGCCAGAGACCTTCTTTGCCGATCTGCACGCCGGTGATTTTGTCGTCCACATGGAGCACGGCATCGCGCAGTTCCAGGGCCTGGTCAACCTGGACATGGGCGGCGTGACGCGTGAGTATCTGCATCTGTCCTATGCGCAGGGCGACCGCCTCTACGTGCCGGTGCATCAGGCCGACCGCCTCAGCCGCTATGTCGGCGGCGGGGACGGCGCGCCGGTCTTACACCGTCTGGGCACGGCCGATTGGGAGCATGTCAAGCAGCGTACGCGCCGCGCGGTGGCCGACATTGCCGACGAACTGCTCGACCTGTACGCGGCGCGTGAGCTGGTAGTCGGCCATGCCTTTGCCGCGGACGGCGTGTGGCAGGACGAGTTGGAAGGCTCGTTCCCCTATGTCGAAACCGAAGATCAACTGGCCGCGATCGAGGATGTCAAGCATGACATGGAGCGCAGCCGCCCCATGGATCGCCTCATCTGCGGGGATGTGGGCTACGGCAAGACCGAGGTAGCGCTGCGCGCGGCGTTCAAGGCCATCATGGACGGCAAGCAGGTGGCGGTGCTCGCGCCGACGACGGTCCTGGCGCAGCAGCACTACACGAATTTCAGCCAGCGCCTGCGCTCGTACCCGGTCAATGTCGCCATGCTCAGCCGCTTCCTCACCGGCAGCCGGCAGGATGAGGTCATCGAGGGTCTGCTCAAAGGCAGCGTAGACCTGGTGATCGGCACGCACCGCTTGCTGAGCCAGGATGTGACGTTCAAGGACCTGGGGCTGCTCATCATTGACGAGGAACAGCGCTTCGGCGTGGCGCACAAGGAGCGCCTGAAGCAACTGCGCACCGAGGTGGACGTGCTGACGCTGACCGCCACGCCGATTCCACGCACACTGCACATGAGCCTGACCGGCGTGCGCGACCTGAGCACGATTGACACCCCGCCGGAGGAGCGCCTGCCGATCAAGACGACCCTGGCCGAGTACGACGAGCAGCTGATCCGCCAAGCTATCCTGCGCGAGATGGATCGGGGCGGGCAAATCTACTTCGTGCATAACCGCGTGCTGGGCATCGAACAGTTGGCGCAGCGGGTACACACCATCGTACCCGAAGCCCGCATCGGCATCGGCCACGGGCAGATGCCGGAGCGCCAGTTGGAGCAGGTGATGCTCGACTTTGCCAACGGCGAGTGCGACGTGCTGATCTGCACGACCATCATCGAAAGCGGCCTTGACATCCCCAACGTCAACACGATCATCATCAACCGGGCCGATCATTTTGGCCTGGCGCAGCTCTATCAGTTGCGCGGGCGGGTAGGGCGCAGCGCGGTGCGCGCGTATGCCTATCTGCTCTACGATCGCGGCGCAACTCCGTCGTTGCTGGCGCGGCGGCGCCTGGAGGCCATCCTGGAGGCCAGCGAACTGGGCGCCGGGTTCCGCATCGCCATGCATGATCTGGAGATTCGCGGCGCGGGCGAAATCCTGGGCGCGCGGCAGCACGGTCACATGACGGCCGTCGGCTTCGATCTCTACACGCGGCTGCTGGCGCAGGCGGTGGACGATGCCCGCACGCAGCGCCAGATGGAAGCGGGGGCCGATGGGCAGGGGCGGCGACATGCCCTGACCACTGCCCTGGCGCCGGCCGTCACGCTTGAGCTGCCGCTGGAGGCGCGCCTGCCTGAGGATTACATCGCCGATGCCGGGCTGCGTCTGCGGCTCTACCGCCGCCTGGCCGGTTCGACCAGCCTGGACGCCATCAACGATTTTCGTCAGGAGTTGAGCGATCGCTTTGGCGCGCCGCCGCCAGCCGTGGACAGCCTGCTCTACCAGGTGCGGGTGAAGGCGCTGGCAACGCAGGCGGGCGTCAGCAGCATCGCGGTGGAAGAGCAGCGCCTGATCATCAAGACGCCGTGGCTGGAAAATGCAGACGGCCGGGCGCTGCAGCAAAAGCTGGGCGCGCCCGCGCGCGTGATCAGGGACGCCATCTGGCTGCCGCTGAACGCGCCGGATTGGCAGGCGCTGCTGGCGCGGGTGTTGGAAGAGATGGGAGGGGAGAGATGGGAGGGGAGAGATGACAGATCGTGAATTTCTACAGGCTCGCCTCAAGACATTGCAGAGTTTGACCGGGGCATCTGCGGTGCTCAAGGGCAGCGGTGTGAGCGGCCTGCAGAACAAACTGCACGCGGCCTGGGAATTGGAACAACGGCTGCTGGCGCGCATCCTGGCCGAGCCGGGCGACCTTGCGCAGACCATCAGCGCCTGGCAAACACGCACGCAGGCTTTTGTCGCGAAATACCCCGACCGCGAAGGGTGGACCGATGCGCAGGGGCATGCCTGGAACGCGTCGCAAGTTCTTGCCCTGCTGACCGACGTGCAGCAGCGGCTGGACGCGCTGCAACAGCCGGACGAGTTCGAGGAACAAGAGCGGGAGTGAATTCAGGCGACGAGCGGCTCTGCAAGCAGATCGTCGGGGCCAATCAACAGGACGCCTTCGGCGCCAGCGGTGGTTTCCAGGCCAGGGGTGAAGCCGGAACGCGCAAACAACGCATAATGAACCTGGGGACGTGCTGATCGCATGCCCTGATCCGATTGAATCAACAGATGGGTCTTGCGCTTGAGATCGTCGAGAATGTTGACGCCAACGGGACGGTTGGTCCACTTGCACTCACCAACCAGTATGGCATCCTTACTCATCGCTACCAGGTCAATTTCCTCCTCGTTGTTCCACCATGCGCCAATACGCTCAGGTAAGAAAGGCAGACGTCCACGGCCGGCCTGTTCCGTCACCCACTCACGACACAAATTCTCGAACACAGGGCCGATGAATTGGTTGAGCTCATCGGCCACAACCCGTGCAGTCGGCGCGGTGTATCCCGCCTCCAGGGTTGAAAAATGGGGCGCAACGAATCGAAACCAAAAGGTGAGGAATGGGTCGCGCAGGCGATAAATGCCGCGGCGGCTTTTATCAGGCTGGCGTTCAGTGACTGGCACGCGACGCTCGACCAGGTACAGATCCTGAAGAATGGCCAGGTAGCGAGAGGCAGGACTGCGCTCCATGCCGGCAGCCAGGATGATCTCGTTGAGCTGTGTTTTACCCTGGGCAATGGCCTGCAGAAGTGCAAAATAGTTGCGTGGTTCATGCAGTTCCTCGCGCAGCAAGAATTGCGGCTCGAGGTAGAGGTAACTTGCCGGATTGAGGATGCGCTGCTCGATATTGGTCAGCAGCGGCTGGCGGCTGTCCATTTGGGTCAGATAAGCCGGAATGCCGCCCAGCACGCCATAGGTTTCGACCTTCTGCACAGCGTCATATTCGGGGAACAGCGCCGTGGTGGCCCGCAGCGGCAGGGGGGACAGGTGAATCTGACCGGTGCGACGACCGTAAAGCGGCGCCCGGTATAACAGCAGCTCGCGCTCCATCATCCCGATGTGTGAACCGCACAAGATCAGCATCAGTTGAGTGTGTTGCAGGCGCTCATCCCAAATCTTTTGCAGGACAGAGGGGATGCCGGGATCGGCGTTGGTCAGATAGGGAAATTCATCAATGACGACGACCAATCGGCGATCGCGCGCCATGTCGGCAAGGGCAAGAAAGGCGCGCTCCCAATTCTCATAACTGAAGCCGGCCGCTGCAGCGTCGGGATGATCGGTCAGCCAGATTGCATCAGAAAAACTGCGTCGCAAGATCGTCTCCGAGCCGAGGCTGGCTACCCAGAAGGTGTTGCGGCGGCCTTCACAGAAAGCACGCAACAAAGCGGTCTTCCCAACGCGTCGCCGGCCATAGACGACAATCAGCTCGGCGCGCTCGGAGCGCCACGCGATATCGAGAAAGGCCAGCTCAGACTCACGGTCAACGAACATAAAACACCTGGTTTAGTCTAATTCAGATTAGTCTAATTTGGATTAGACTAATCTTACTTCGTTTCTGAACATTTGGCAAGGAAAGACCAGGTCGCTCGGCGGCGAGTGCAGTGTCCATCCAGCAATCACACAGCCAGCTCTACCGCGCCCAGTTGCTTGAGCATGCG
>JAYRVL010000351.1:0-19860 GCA_041918575.1 Anaerolineae bacterium
CGAATGATCCCGCCGAATGATCCCGCCGAATGATCCCGCCGAATGATCCCGCCGAATGAATTCGGCGTCTGATACGTCAAACCCGCTCAAGCGGGTTCCGGTGGTGGGAACCTGCCTCGGCAGGTTTGTTGTCACAGCCCGTGAATTCATTCATGGGCGTAGCAGCCCGTGAATTCATTCATAGGCGTAGCAGCCCGTGAATTCATTTATGGGCTTAATGGGGGAGGGCAACATGCAAAATCGCGGTACGCTGTACGCCGGCACGATATTGATTCTGCTTGGCATCATCTTCTTGTTGTTTACCTCAGCCGACTGGCTGTTGGTGCGGTTTGGAATCGAATTCGACGCCTGGCGTTTCTGGCCGTTGATCATCCTGTTCTTGTCGGCGGTATTCTGGGCGCCCATCCTCATCTGGTGGAACGAACGGCCGAAGGTCATCGGCCTGGCCGTGCCAGCCTCCATGTTGCTGGTGCTCGGTATCCTTTTTCTCTACCAGAGTCTGAGCAGAGACTGGGGCAGTTGGGCTTACGCCTGGTCCCTGATTCCGTTCTCGGTGGGCCTGGGCATGTTCGTCATGTACACGCTGAGCCAGCCGGAAGCACGCAGCAGCGGCCTGCTTTGGAGCAGCATCATCGTGGGCGCCATCGGCCTCTTCTTCTTCGTGCTGTTCGGCAGCTTCTTCGGCGGCACGATCGTACGCCTCATTGCCCCCATCCTGCTCATCATCGTCGGCGTGTCCGTCCTGGGCGGCAGCTTCTTGCGGCGCTGAGTCGCGCCGATGGCATCCGTAACTCAAGCCTCCGGCTTGCGCCGACCGGCGCCGCGTCCACGCAGGTGGACGCCCGGCCGCAGGCCCATCAGGCGCGATTTCAATCGCTGCGTTTGCGTCCACGCAGGTGGACGCCCGGCCGTCAGGCCCATCAGGCGCGATTTCAATCGCTGCGCTTGCGTCCGGCGTCTTTGCGTTTAGAAATTTCCCCACCAGGAGGTAATCGCCATGTCTCCGCAGCGCATCGTCCGCGCGCCGCGCGGCGTTCAGTTGACCTGCCAGAACTGGCTGCTCGAAGCCCCCTATCGCATGTTGCAGAACAACCTGGACCCGGAGGTGGCCTGGGACCCGGACAACCTCATCGTCTACGGCGGCCGCGGCAAAGCGGCGCGCAACTGGGAATGCTTCGACGCGATCCTGCACACCCTCACCGCCATGCACGGGGACGAAACGCTGCTGGTGCAGAGCGGCAAGCCGGTGGCCGTCTTCCCCTCACACCCCGACGCGCCGCGCGTGCTGATTGCCAATTCCAACATCGTGCCGGCCTGGGCCACGCAGGCCAACTTCGACCGCTGGGAGGCCGAAGGGCTGATCATGTACGGCCAGATGACGGCCGGCTCCTGGATCTACATCGGTACGCAGGGCATTTTGCAGGGCACCTACGAAACCCTGGGCGCGCTCGCGCGGCAGCACTTTGGCGGCAGCTTGAAGGGTAAGTTCGTACTCACGGCCGGGCTGGGCGAGATGGGCGGCGCGCAGCCCCTGGCGGTGACGATGAACGAAGGGGTCGCGCTGGTCGTGGAGATTGACCCCGCACGCGCGGAGCGGCGCCTGGCCACGCGTTACCTGGACGAAATGGTGGATGACCTGGAAGAGGCGATGACCCGCGTCGAACAGGCCGTGCAGGCCGGCGTCCCGCGCTCCATCGGGCTGATCGGCAACGCGGCGACTGTGCTGCCCGAACTGGTGATCCGCGGGGTGACGCCCGACGTGGTGACCGATCAAACCTGCGCGCACGACCCGCTGATGTACCTGCCGGCCGGGCTTAGCCTGGCGGCCGCGACCGATCTGCGCCGCCGCGACCCGGCCGATTACCAGCGTCGCAGTCTGGAGTCCATGGCCAGTCACGTGCAGGCCATGCTCGACATGCAAAAGGCCGGCGCCATCGTCTTCGACTACGGCAACAACCTGCGCCAGCGCGCGTTCGACCAGGGCGTGCATGATGCCTTCGCCTATCCCGGCTTCGTGCCGGCCTACGTCAGGCCGTTGTTCTGCGAAGGGCAAGGACCGTTTCGCTGGGTGGCCCTCAGCGGCGATCCCGCGGACATCTACCGCACGGACCGGGCCATCCTGGAGCTGTTCCCTGAAAATCAACACCTCGCGCGCTGGATTCACCTGGCGCGCGAACGGGTCGCGTTCCAGGGCCTGCCCGCGCGCATCTGCTGGTTGGGCTACGGCGAGCGGGCGCGGGCCGGCCTGGCCTTCAACGACCTGGTGGCGTCCGGCCAGGTCAAAGCGCCGATCGTCATCGGCCGCGATCATCTCGACTGCGGCTCGGTGGCCTCGCCCAACCGTGAGACCGAAGGGATGCTGGACGGCTCCGACGCCATTTCCGATTGGGCCATTCTGAACGCGCTCATCAACACGGCCGGCGGCGCCACCTGGGTCAGCTTCCATCATGGCGGCGGGGTTGGCATTGGTTACAGTCAACACGCCGGCCAGGTGATCGTGGCTGACGGCACGCCAGAGGCCGCGCGGCGCTTGCAGCGCGTGCTGACCAGCGATCCCGGTATGGGAATTGCCCGCCATGCCGACGCCGGCTACGTCCAAGCGCAAGAGGCCGCCCGCCGCCACGGCCTGCGCCTGCCCATGCTGTCATCGTGAGGTAAAGCCATGCATGTCTCGCTCATCATCCATCATGCCCGTCAACTGCTGACCGTGGCCGCGCCGCCGGGCGGAGGGCCGCGGCGCGGCGCACAGATGGCCGACATCGGCCTGATCGAGAACGGCGCGCTGGCGATCCAGGGCGAGATGATCGCCGCGGTGGGCGCCACGGCGCAAATCATGGCGGACTACAGCGCGGATGAGATGGTGGACGCCAGCGATTGCGTCGTGCTGCCCGGTTTCGTGGACCCGCACACGCACGTGGTGTGGGCCGGCGACCGCGCGGCCGAGTTCGATCTGCGCATCGCCGGCGCCAGCTACATGGACATCATGCAGGCCGGCGGCGGCATCGCCAGCACGGTCAAGGCCACACGCGCGGCGTCCATCGAAGAACTGGTGGCGCAGACGCGCCGGCGCCTGGATCGCATGCTGGCGCATGGCACCACCACGGCCGAAGCCAAGACCGGCTATGGCCTCAACCTGGACGATGAACTCAAGATGCTGGACGCCATCCGCATCCTGGATGAAGATCACGCCCTGGACCTGACGCCCACGTTCCTGGGCGCGCACGCGACGCCGCCGGAGTTCAACGGGCGCACCGACGCCTATGTGGATTTCCTGGTGGGCGAGGTGATCCCGGCCGTGGCCGATTTGCACTACCAGGTAGTGCTGCACCCGACCGCTGGCGGCCCGAGCTTCACCACCTACGCGCCGGCCGCACGCTTCTGCGATGTCTTTTGTGAGCAAGGGGTCTTCGATCTGGCGCAGAGCGAACGCATTTTGACCGCGGCCGCGGCCGCGGGCATGGCGCTCAAGCTGCACGTGGACGAGTTCGCGCCGCTGGGTGGAACGCCGCTGGCTGTACGCCTGGGCGCTACCTCCGTGGATCACCTGGTCAGCACACCGCCTGAGCACCTGGCCCTGCTGGCCGCGTCCAACACCATCGGCGTGGCGCTGCCCGGCACGCCCTTTGGCCTGGGGCAGCACGAGTTCACGCCGGCGCGGCGCCTGATCGAGTTGGGCGGCGCGCTCGCCCTGGCCACGGACTTGAACCCGGGCACCTGCTGGTGCGAGTCCATGCAGTTCATCATCGCCCTGGCCTGCCGTTTCATGCGCCTGACGCCTGCGGAGGCCATCTGCGCGGCCACCCTCAACGCCAGTCACGCCATCGGCCTGGGCCACCGCGTGGGCAGCCTGGAAGCCGGCAAGCAGGCCGATGTGCTACTCCTCGACGCGCCCGACTACCGCCACCTCGGCTACCGCTTCGGCGGCAACCTGGTGCGCCAGGTAATCAAGAAGGGGAGAAGAGAGCAATATCAATGCCAGAACGAATCGTAAAGATCCTGGGAAAACCGTTTTACCAGGCTCTACTTTGCGCCATATACAATTAAGTAGCACTTGTATATGCATCATGTGTCACGACATGGGGAGAGTGAAACGATGACGCCAGTGATCGAGGTTAGT
The DNA here is from genome assembly GCA_041918575.1 of Anaerolineae bacterium. Classification (GTDB taxonomy): domain Bacteria; phylum Chloroflexota; class Anaerolineae; order SSC4; family Amarolineaceae; genus Amarolinea. Next base: position 4,118 of record JAYRVL010000351.1, read on the forward strand.
GAGGTGGACAAAATTTTCGGGGAGCAGACGGCGCTCAGGAACGTGAGCCTGCGGGTGGAACCGGGGGAAATTTTTTGCCTGCTCGGCCCCAGCGGCAGCGGCAAGACGACCCTGATCCGGCTGCTGAACGGCGTGTACTTCCCCACCAAGGGCCGGGTGACGGTCTTTGGCAGAGAGCCGGCCCGTTTCTCGCGCCAGGATCGGGAACAGATCGGCTACATGCCGCAGTTGTTCGTGCTCTATCCCAATTTGAGCGTGGCCGAAAACCTGAATTTCGTGGCATCGCTCTATGGCCTGGGCCGGCACGAGCGGCGTCAGCGGCTGCCGCGGCTGCTGGAGCTGGTCAAGCTCACGGAACATCAGCGCAGCCTGGCCGGCAACATTTCGGGCGGTATGAAACGGCGCCTGGAGCTGGCCTGCGCGCTGCTGCATGAACCGGCGCTCGTCTACATGGACGAGCCAACCGCGGGCATTGACCCGATCCTGCGTGCGTCGCTGTGGAAGGAATTTCGCAGCCTGCGCGACCAGGAGCGCCTCGGCCCTCGCGGCGAAGCGCTGGGCCGGCGCACCCTCTTCGTCACCACCCAGTACGTGAACGAGGCCGATAGCTGCGATAAGGTCGCAATTGTTGCCAGAGGCGAACTGGTGGCCTTTGGCACACCGCAAGAGCTGCGCAACCAGGCCCAAGGCGGCGAGGCCATCGAGATCACGGCCGATCAGATGAGCCGCCGGCATGTAACTCTCCTGCAAAACCTGCCGGGGGTTCACAGCATCGAGAGCCTCGCCCTCGACCGGCTCCGCATTGCCGTGGATGATGCGCAGACCCGTCTGCCCCTGGTCGTACAGACGCTGTACGAAGAGAAGCTCGATCTCGACAGCGTTGACATCGTAGAACTCAAATTCGATGAGGTCTTCGTTCGCCTGGTCGAACAGCACGAGAAGAAGAAGAAGGGGTAGGCGTCATGTCGAAATTTCTTTTGCGTTTGATCTCGTTCCCAAGCAAAGAAATCTGGGAGGTGCTGCGCCAGCCGCGGCTGGTGCTGACCCTCATCCTCGGTCCATTCCTGATCCTGCTGCTGTTCGGCGTTGGCTACACCGGCGCGCGGCCGCAGGTGCGAGTGCTGTTGGTGGCGCCCGAAGATGCCGCCATTCGGGAGCAGATTCAACCCATTATCGGCCAGTACGGCGGGCCGATCAAGGTGGTTGAAATGACCAGCGACGCGGCCGCGGGCAGGAAAAAGCTAAACAACAAAGAAGTGGACGTGTTGGCCCAGTTCCCGGCCGACGCCTATGCCGAGTTTCGCAGCGGCCATCCCATCACGCTGACGGTGCTCGTCAACGAAATTGACCCGGTCGGCGCGGATTACGCGGCCTACCTGGTCAACGCGCTGGTCACACGCATCAACCAGGACCTGGTGGTCGAAGGGCTGGCCCGCGCCCGCGCCCTGTCCGTCGGGCTGGACAAGTTCTCGGAAGATACGCTGGTGCGCCTGGATGAGTTGGATCAGGCGTTGAGCAGCGGCGACACGGCGACGGCGCTGCTGCGCCTGGATGAACTGGAGACGCAGGTGGACGCCGCGTCGGTCGGTTTGGACACGGCCCTGGGGTTGAGCGGCGGCATCTACGCGGCCGTGGGCAGCGCGGTGGGCGGGCCAGACGAGGAAATTGAAAAACTGCAGGCCTCGCGTGAGGCGCTGCGAGAGATGAAAACCACGATCCGCGAGGTGCGCGGCCAAATCGCGCGGGCCGGCGGCGGCGATGTGGCAAAGTCACGCGGTCAGTTGCAGGAGGCGCGCGGGCTGCTGAATCAACTGCAGGAGGCGGGCGCGCTGCTGCGCGACATTCCGCCGGAGGTATTGGTCAGCCCCTTCACGCTCGACATCCACAATATCAACAGCGATCGCCTGCAAGGCCGACCGCCGGGCTACATTGATTTCTACGCGCCGGCGGTGCTGGCGCTGCTCGTTCAACACTTGGCCGTAACCTTCGGCGCGCTGTCGCTGGTGCGTGAAAAGCTGCTGGGCGCAGATGAAATCCTGCGCGTAGCGCCCATTACGCCTATCGAAATCCTGACGGGCAAGTATCTCAGCTACACCATTTTGGGGTTGGTGCTCGGCGGCATCCTGACCGCGCTCATCCTGACGCTCGGTGTACCCTTTTTCGGCAGCGTGTGGGCTTTTACGCTCACCCTGCTGCTGGTCACGGTGGCCTCGCTGGGGTGGGGCTTCTTCATCTCACTCATTTCCCAATCCGAGAGCCAGGCGGTGCAGCTTTCGATGATTTCGCTGCTGGCCGCCGTCTTCTTCAGCGGCTTCTTCCTGCCCATCAGCGGCCTGCGCCTGCCGGTTCAGTATCTGGCCTACGCGCTGCCGGTCTACTACGGCCGCGAGGCGTTTCAGCGCCTCTTTCTGATTGGCTCCTGGCCCAATTCGACGCACCTGCTGGCCCTGCTCGGCCTGGCCGCCTTCTTCTTTGTCCTCAACGCCGTGCTGTTCAATCGCGATTACCGCAAACAATAGGGCCACGCAGCCGATGCCCTACTTCCCATCATCCAGAATGATGACGCCCGCGCCGGCCACGTAGTCGTAGTAAACGGCCGCCGCCGGAAATTCGACCCGGTCGCCGGCTTCTTCGTAGTGCTTGCTGATCCCTTCCAGGTGCTTGCTGATCCCTCCCAGATAGCACTTGCGTCTCTTACGCCTTCTGCGTCTTCAGCGTTCAATGCGTATCCTCTCAAGGCAAGAGGCGCAAACGATGTTCGAGATGTTCGAGATGTTCGAGATGTTCGAGATGTTCGAGATGTTCGAAATGAAGCGGGTTCATTCGGAACAGGCGTCTCCCCAATGAACTGCGGTCTCCTGCACGTCCAGGACATCGTTGGCGCCATCGAAGTTGTTGTCCAGGCCGATGTCGTAGCCGGCGTCGGGCCAGGTGTTGCCCCACAAGTCGGCCGCCTGCTGCACATCGAGCACATCCACCATACGATTGTGATCGAAATCCCACGGCAGATGACAACCCTGATTGCTGAGAACCTGCACGTCGCCAAACTCCAGATAGTACAGGCGGCCGTCTGGACCGATGCTGAGATCGGTTGGACAGGTGTCGCCGTCCACTGCCTGCGCGCTGCCGAGCGTCAGCGCGTCGAAGCGGGATGACGCGAAGGGGGCATGGTACATGGTGTAGTCGCGGTTCGCGCACCACACCAGGTGATGGCGCCAGGCAGGAATCGTCGTGCTGTTGAACAACGTGATGCCCACGATGCCGATCGGGTCCGCATGGATGTAGATTGGCTCCTCGTAAGGCCGCGGTAGGGCCACGCAGTCGAAGTAACTGGTGGCGCTGTAGGGCCAGCCGTAGTTGCGTCCGGCCAGGATCCAGTTGATCTCGTCGTTGCAGCCCGGGCCGTTTTCAGTGGCAAACAAAAAGCTGGTCACGCTGTCGAAGGCAAAATCCCAGGCGTTGCGTAGCCCACAGGCCCACGCGCGGCGGTCAACGGCGCCGGATGTTTGGGTAGCCTCGCAGAGCGGATTGGGCGCAAAGCGCGCCGCGTTCGGTTGGGCCAGGAATGGCGGCCGCACGTCCAGGCGCAGCATTTTACCCTTGGGGATGGTGGGATTCTGAGCGTTGCCGCCGTTGCAGCCATAGTCGCCAATGGTGAGGTATAAGAAGCCGTCAGGGCCGAAGTGCAGATTGCCGCCGTTGTGCCAGGCGCAGTCCAGCTCGGCTGGGGTGCGGGGTACATCGAGCAGAACGAGTGGCTCCGTCGGCGCACCGTTGACCTCGGTGTAGCGCACGAGGCGATTGCTGATAACGCTTTGATTTTTGACGGTTCCCGCGGTTTCCATGGTGTAGTAGAGGTAAACATACGGCTGGCTGGCGTACAGGGGATCGAACTCGATTCCAATCAGGCCATGCTCTACCGCTGAATATACCACACCGGACAGATCGAGCCAGACGGTGGCCGCGCCGCCGCCCGCCGCGATCTGATAGACCCAGCCTTCCTTGGTGTTGATCAACAGGCGGCCGTCTGGCGCCCAGGTCATGACCGTGGGGTAGCCGGTGGGCCACGTGCCATAGGTTTCGATGACGATATCTGGAGGGAGCGGCTCGGCGTGGACGGGCGGCAGCGGCATGAGCAGCAGGCATAAGAGCCACGCGGCAAGCACGATGCGCTTCGGTCGGTATTCGAGTTTCATTCTAGCAGCAGCCTTCTAGCAGCAGCCTTCTAGCAGCAGCCTTGCATTACGAAATCGAGCGATTGTGCAGGGGGACACAATGACAATGTGCATTGTAGCAGGGTGCGGTATAATTGTGAAATCTGAACAGGAGTGAATGACATGAATCAAATCAGCACGATTCTGGTGGTAGAAGACGAAGTCACTTTGCGCGAGACGTTGGTTTACAATCTGAACAAGGAAGGTTACACCGTCTTGCAGGCTATCACCGGATTGGAGGCGTTGGCGGTGGCGCAAAAACAGACGCCAGACCTGGTCATTCTCGATCTGATGTTGCCCGAACTGGACGGGCTGTCGGTTTGCCGCAGCCTGCGCCGCGAAGCCGCCACGGCCGACAGCGCTATTCTGATGCTGACCGCGCGCGGCGGGGAGCTGGACAAGATCGTGGGCCTGGAGAGCGGCGCGGATGATTACCTGACCAAGCCGTTCAGCCTGGGCGAGCTGCTGGCGCGTGTGCGGGCGCTGCTCCGGCGCGCGGCCAACAGCATACCGCGCGACACCCTGGAAGCCGGCAGCCTTGTGCTCGATCTGATTTCACGCCGGGTGACCCGTAACGGCGTCGAAGTGGCGTTGAAGCCGAAGGAATTCAGTCTGCTGGCCGAATTGATGCGGCATCGCGGCGCGGTTCTCTCACGCGATCTGTTGCTCCACCACGTCTGGGGGCAGGATTACTTTGGCGATGATCGCACCGTAGATGTTCATGTGCGCTGGCTGCGCGAGAAGATCGAAGATGACCCCGCGCACCCCGTTCACATCCAGACCGTGCGCGGCCTGGGCTACCGCTTCGAGGCTTGACAACAGCCAGCATGGCAGGGATGTTATCAAGCCTTAATTCGTGAATTGCCAATCATTAACGACCCAATAAAACCGAGTTAAATCGCATGAGCTATCCTCGATCTGCGGAATGAGGTCTGCCTGCGCCTGCCCTGCGAAGGGACGCCGGCTGCAGCAGTCGCTTTCACCGCAATGATGTAAAACCTTTCGAAGAAAAGGTAAAGATCGAGGAGAATTTTCATGCGTACGAGATTCGTTTATGCCCTCACCCTGCTGGCGCTGGCGCTGAGCGCGTGCGGCGCGCCCGCAGCCACCCAGGCGCCCGCAGCCACCCAGGCGCCCGTAACCACTCAACCGGCCCAGCCGACCGCTGCGCCCAAGTCTGAGTTGAGCGGCGACATTGCCATTGATGGCTCTTCCACCGTCTACCCCATCACCGAAGCGATCGCGGAGGAGTTTGGCGCCGTGCATCCCAGCGTCAAGGTCGCAGTGGGCATTTCCGGCACCGGCGGCGGTTTCAAGAAGTTTTGTAACGGCGAGACCGACATCAGCAATGCGTCGCGCGCGATCAAGGCCTCCGAAAAGGAAGCCTGCGCCAAGAACAACATCGAGTTCACGGAATTCCTGGTTGGCCTGGACGGCCTGACCGTTGTGGTCAATCCCAAGAACACCTTCGCCCAGTGTCTGACTGTGGCCCAGTTGAAGGCCATTTGGGACGCCGACAGCGTGGTCAAAAATTGGAAAGACGTTGATCCCAGCTTCCCAGATCAGCCGCTGACCCTGTACGGCCCCGGCACCGATTCCGGCACCTTCGACTTCTTCACCGAGATCATCAATGGCGAGGCCAAGCGGTCGCGTGCCGACTTCACCGCCAGCGAAGATGACAACGTGTTGGTGCAGGGAATCGAAGGGGACGCCAATGCGCTCGGCTACTTTGGCCTGGCCTACTACATCGAAAACAAAGACAAGCTGCGCGCCGTCCAGATTGATGGCGGCAAGGGCTGCGTCGAGCCGAACTTCGACACCGTCAACCAGGGCGCCTATGCGCCGCTGTCACGCCCGCTCTACATCTACGCCAAGAACAGCGCGCTGAGCCGGCCGGAGGTCTTCGAGTTCGCCAGGTTCTTCATTGACAACGCCCAAATGATCGTGGACGAGGTGGGTTACGTGGCTGTACCGCAGGCGCGTTACGATGAAGGCAAGGCGGCCCTGGCCAAGTTTGCCAAGTAAACGTTGAACAGGGCCTGTTTGCGAGGCTCACGTACAGCGTAATCACACCATGTCAGTCCGGCCCCATACACGCCGGGTTGGCATGGTGTTGTGTTCGCAGTGGCGCAGAATTTCAACTTGGCGTAAAATCATGCTCAATCACGAACTCATTCAACTGACTCGTCGGGGAGACTGGCAGCAAGAAATCATGGATCAACTACAGGCGAATAGGACTGCGCAGCACGAGCGCGCTGCCCTTGGCGCGCCCCTGGTGGGCAACCGCTGGCGTTCAGCACGCGAGCGGGTCATCGGCAGCGTGCTTTTTCTGTGCGCTGCTGTGTCCATTCTCACAACGGTCGGCATCATCGGTGTTCTGATCTTCGAAACGCTTGAGTTTCTGCGCGTGGTACCGTTGTTCGATTTCCTCACCGGTACGGTGTGGACGCCCCTGTTCAGCCCGCCCAGCTTTGGCGTTCTACCGCTCGTGGCCGGCACAGGCATCGTCTCCCTGATAGCCATGCTCATCGCCCTGCCTATAGGGCTGCTGGCCGCCATCTACCTGAGCGAATATGCCAGCCCGGCCGTGCGCCGGGTGCTCAAACCACTCCTGGAGATTCTGGCCGGCGTCCCCACCGTGGTGTACGGCTACTTTGCCCTGACCTTCGTCACGCCTCTGCTGCGCCAACTGTGGCCGGACATGCAGGTTTTCAACGCCTTGAGCGCCGGCATCGTCATGGGCATCATGATCATTCCCCTGGTGTCATCCCTGAGCGAAGATGCCATGAGCGCGGTCCCGCGTGCGCTGCGTGAAGCGGCCTACGGCCTGGGCGCCACCAAGCTGGAGGTGACGCTGCGCACCGTGGCGCCCTCTGCCCTCTCCGGCATCACCGCCGCCTTCATCCTGGCGATTTCCCGCGCCATTGGCGAAACCATGATCGTCCTCATTGCCGCCGGGCAGAGCACCACCCTGCAGCTCAACCCGCTCAAAGCCCTGGAGACCATGACCGCCTTCATCGCCCGCGTCAGCTTGGGCGACAATCCGCAGCAAAGCATCGAATTCAAGACCATTTTCGCCGTTGGTATGCTGCTCTTTGTCATGACCTTCGCGCTCAACCTGGTCAGTCAACGCATCCTGGCCCGCTATCGCCAGGTCTACCAGTAACGCAACCCTCCGGATTGCAGTCTGAAAAAACAAATGACCCAGATGAACATCATATCCGATTCAGACCTTGAGTTTCGCCGCCGCCTGGCGCGACGTAAACGCGCCGGCCGCATCTTCGCCGCCATCGCTTTCCTTGCCACCCTTATCGGCCTGATCGTGCTGGCCGCGCTGCTGATTGATGTATACAACAAAAGCCGCGGCTGGCTCGACTGGCAGTTTCTGACCAGCTTTCCCTCGCGTTTCCCAGCCAAAGCCGGCATCCTCTCCGCCCTGGCCGGCTCCTTGTGGCTCGTCGGGTTGACCGCACTCTTCGCCTTTCCCATCGGCGTGGCCGCGGCCATCTACCTGGAAGAATACGCGCCGCAGAACTGGATTACCAATCTGATCCAGATCAACATCGCCAACCTGGCCGGCGTGCCGTCCATCGTCTACGGCCTGTTGGGCCTGGGCATCTTCGTGCGCACCCTCATGCTGGGGCGCAGCCTGCTGGCCGGCGCGCTGACCATGAGCCTGCTCATCTTGCCCACCATCATCATTGCCGCGCGCGAGGCGATTCGCGCGGTGCCGCCCTCCCTGCGCCACGCTTCACTGGCCCTGGGGGGCACGCGCTGGCAAACGGTCTGGCGCACCGTGCTCCCCATGGCCTCTTCAGGCATTCTGACCGGCACGATCCTGGCCCTTTCCCGCGCCGTGGGCGAAACCGCGCCCCTCATCACCATCGGCGCGCTGACCTACATCGCTTTCCTGCCCGAAAACATCTTCAGCCAATTCACCGTGCTGCCCATCCAGATCTTCAACTGGACCTCGCGACCCCAGGAGGATTTCCGCCTGTTGGCCGCAGCCGGCATCGTGGTTCTTCTGGTCATCCTGCTAACCGCCAATGCCGTTGCCATCATTCTGCGCGACCGGCTGCAAAAACGCTTCTAACGAGTAAACCCATGAAACTTGATTCGATGAACCTTGCCTCACGAACAACCGAGTCTTCCGCCAGCAACCACAGCGCGTTCAGCGTCGAAGATCTCAATTTCTGGTACGGCTCCAGCCAGGCGCTCAAGGACCTGACCCTGGAAATCCCCGCCCGTAAGATCACCGCCATCATCGGCCCCTCCGGCTGCGGCAAAAGCACCTTCCTGCGCTGTTTCAACCGCATGAACGACTTGATCCCCTCGGCCCGCGTCGCGGGCAAGGTTTGGTTTCAAGGCCATGACCTCTACGCGCCAGCCGTGGATCCGGTGGAAGTGCGCCGGCGCATCGGCATGGTCTTCCAAAAGCCCAATCCATTCCCCCAATCCATTTTCGACAACGTGGCCTACGGCCCGCGCGTCAACGGCTATCGCGGCAATATGGCTGATTTGGTCGAACGGTCCCTACGCCAGGCTGCGTTGTGGGACGAGGTCAAGGACAAGTTGCGCGCCAGCGCCTACGCCCTGTCCGGCGGACAGCAGCAGCGCCTGTGCATTGCCCGCGCCCTGGCCGTCGAACCAGAAGTCATCCTGATGGACGAACCGTGCTCCGCATTGGACCCCATCGCCACTCTGAAAATTGAAGAGTTGATGGTAGAATTAGCAGCACAGTACACCATCATCATTGTGACGCACAACATGCAGCAGGCTGCGCGTGTTTCCGACATCACCGCAATGATGATGCTGGATGACAATCGCCGATCGGGCGCCGTGATCGAGGTTGGCCCCACGCGCGCCATCTTCACCGATCCGCGCGACAAGCGCACTGAGGATTATGTCACCGGGCGTTTTGGTTGATGGCCGCCGGGAAGAGAGCGCCGGCGCAGGTCGGCCGACAGGAGCAGATTGTGTCAATTCGTCAGCACTTCGAACGTGAGATTGAAAAACTGCAAGCAGATGTCCTGCTCTTGGGCAGCATGGTCGAGAAGGCCATCCTCGATTCTGTAGACATTTTGCAGCGCCGCGACCTGGCCGCCGCCCGGCTGTTGGTCGCGGACGACCGCCTGATCAACGAAAAACGCCTTACCATCGAGGACAACTGCCTGGCGCTGATCGCCATGCAGCAACCCATGGCCAGCGACCTGCGCACCCTGGCCTCCATCCTGGAGATTGCCACCGAGCTGGAGCGTATGGGCGACTACGGCAAGGGCATTGCCCGCATTACGATAATGCTGGCCGATGAGCCGTTGACGTTCTCACTGCACGACATTGATGCGATGGGCCGTAAGGCGTGCGATTTATTGCGCCGCGCCCTGGACGCCTTCAACCGCCGCGACGCGCGAACCGCGCGCGCCCTGCCCGCCGAAGACGATGCGGTAGATGCTCTCTACGTGCGCACCCAGAACCAGTTGATCGCCTGCATTGTGGCTGACCCGCGGGTCGCTGACCGGGCCATGCGCCTGCTGTGGGTCGCGCACAACCTGGAGCGCGCGGCCGATCGCGTCACCAACATCTGTGAGCGCACTGTGTTCACAATCACCGGCCGCATGACTGAGCTTGACGTGCTGGATTCGGCCCTCAGTTCCCCCAGCTAACCCCCCGGAGTATCTGCTCTGGCTGCGCGCCGCACGCCAGTTCCAAAGTTACACAGATCAACACAGATCAACACGGATCAACACAGATTGTTTTCATATCCGTGTCCATGAGGTGATGCCATGTCCACGTCAACTGAAAGCCCAGTTCCTTCTCTGTCCCAGGAAATCGAGCTCAAATTCCGCCTTGCCGGCGAGGAGGAGTTCAACCGCCTGTTGGCGCTGCAGCGCCTGGACGATTTCACTTTGTACGACAAGGGCGTGAAGCGAGGCGAAGATGTCTACTTCGACACGGCCGAGCGCAATTTCCTGCACGCCGGTTTTGCTTGCCGCCTGCGCCCACAGCCAGACGGCGCCTGGTTGGCAACGCTGAAGGGCCTGCAGGCGGGCAGCGAGCAGGCGCAGGGGCTGCATCAACGCAGCGAGGTGGAAGTCAACCTGGCCGCGCCCGGCCCGCCCGAAACCTGGCCGGACGGCCCGGCGCGCACGCTGGCCCAATCCCTGGCCGCCGGCGATGCGCTGGAGGAATTGGCCCGCATCCAGCAGACGCGGCACGTACGCGAGGTGGCGTTGACCGGCCGCGTGGTGGCCGAAATGAGCCTGGATGCCGTACTCTTCGACGCGGCCGATGAGCCGCTGTGGCTGGTGGAGATCGAGATGAGCCGGGACGGCAGCCCGGCCGATTTGGAGCAGTGCGGCGCAGCGCTGCAAAGCGCTTTTCCTGGGCTGCAGCCAGAGCCGCGTTCCAAGCTGGCCCTGGCCCTGGCGCTGGCAGGCGCGGCCGAGGATGAACTGGCCCTGGCCGCGGGCGAATCCATCAGCGTTCCCGACAAGGTCAGCGCGGAAAAGGCCGGTCGTGCGCCCGGTGTGCGCAGCGAGAATCGCATGAGCGAGGCGGGGCGCAAGATTCTGCATTTTCATTTCCGGCGCATGGCGCGCCAGGAAAAAGGCGCGATCAAAGGCGCTGAGATCGAGGCCCTGCACGACATGCGGGTGGCGACCCGGCGTATGCGTGCGGCGTTGAAAATTTTCGAGCCATACTTCGAGGAAGATGCACTGCGCTCGTTTGGCCGCAATCTGCGGCGCACCGGCCGCGCCCTGGGCCAGGTGCGCGACCTGGATGTGCTGCTCGACCGCCTGCAGCGCTACACGGCCACTTTGCCTGAAACTGAGCGCGGCGGGCTGGATCGGCTGCGCCAGGCCTGGGAAGCGCAGCGCGAGGCGGCGCGTCGCGGTATGTTGGCCTTCCTGGCGAGCGACCGCTACCGCCAGTTCAAGCGTGATTTCGGGAACTTCCTGACCACGGCCGACGCGGGCAGCCGGCCGCTCACCCGCAACCAGCCGCAGCGCGTGCTGGTCTGCCACGTGGCGGCCAGCGCGGTCTGGCTCGATTTCGAGTCCATTCGCACGTATGAATGGGTGCTCGAGCGCGCGTCGTTGGAGACGCTGCACCAACTGCGCATCGCCATCAAGGGGTTGCGCTATCTGCTGGAGTTCTTGCGCGAGGTGTTGGGCCGCGAGGCCGGTCCGGTGATTGCCGAACTGGTGCAAACGCAGGACCTGCTGGGCGATTTGCACGACGCCGATGTGGCGGTGCATCTGCTCAGCGATTTCTTGACGCAGGAAACCGGTCTGCCAGAGGCGCGCGCCATCAAGCAGCCGGAAATGGCGGGAGTGGTAGCTTACCTGGCGAGTCAGGAGGCGCAGGTGCGCAAACTGCGGCGCCGCGTGCCCGCGGCCTGGAAACGGCTCAATGCGCCCAGGCTGCGGCGCCAACTGGCGCTGGCGGTTGCCAATCTGTGACGAAGGGCATCAGAGGGCATCAGAGGGCATCAGAGGGCATCAAGAGGGCATCAAGAGGGCATCAGATGAAACACCGCGTTCTTTTCCTGTGTACCGGCAACTCCTGCCGTTCCCAACTGGCTGAGGCCATCGTCAACGCGCGGGCGGGCGACACCTGGACTGCGGTCTCTGCCGGCACGCAGCCCACCGGTTACGTTCACCCGCTGGCGCTGCAAGTCCTGGCTGAGATCGGCATTGTTCCGGCGCAGCCGCGCTCCAAACACGCCGACGAGTTCCGCCAGACGCCGTTCGACCTGGTGATGACGGTATGCGACGATGCCGCGGAGAACTGCCCGGTCTGGTTGGGGCCAGGACGCCGCCTGCACCTCAGCTTTCCAGACCCGGCCAAAGCGCAGGGCAGCCCCGCTGAGGTTCTGACCGCATTCCGCCAGGTGCGCGACGACATTACCGAGCGGGTGCTGATGGCGCTGCGCGCAGCGACCGCCTTTCCTTTTGCATGAATAGTCAGTTGATGGCATAATTGCAACATGATAGAAGTTCTGGGCACTATCGAATTTGAGCAATGGTTTCTGGCCTTGAATGAAGCCGACAGCATGGCTGTCGCGCGTGTTGTTGGCCTTTTGGAAGCCAGGGGAACAACACTTGGTTTCCCCTACTCATCGGCCATTTCAGGATCACAGTACCCACTGCGTGAATTACGCGTTCAAAGTGGTGGCAAACCGCTGCGTGTTTTCTATGCGTTCGACCCTTTGCGTCAGGCTGTATTGTTGTTGGGCGGCGACAAGACCGGTGACGACAGATTCTATTCCAGAATCATTCCGAAAGTCGAGGCCATCTGGGTTGGCTATTTGCGTGGGCAGGTTTCTGGAGATGAGGAGTGAAACAATGACAGTGCGTACCTGGAAAGAGATTCGAGCTATGAAATTTACCCCTGATCACCTCCAAGAGATTGACGATGCGGTAGAGCAGGAACTGCTGGAGATGGATCTGCGCACGTTGCGCGAAGCGATGGGACTGACCCAGGATGAATTGGCCCAGCGCATTGCCATGACCCAATCGCAGTTGTCCAAGCTAGAGCGCCGTGAGGATCACCGACTCTCCACCTTGAGTCGCTATGTGGCCGCGTTGGGCGGGCAACTGGAAATCGTGGCCGTCGTGCAAGGCAAACGTGTCCGGTTGTCTTATCATCCTGGTTAGTCAGACCCTTGGAGTCTCGCAGACCTCCCGGGTCTGACAACCCGGCGCTGCACCATTTTCCCCATGATGCAACTCAATTCTCGCCCGCACTGACGCCCCACTCCTGCCGCCACAGGGGGTGTGCGACGGTCAGCTGCTTGCCCACTTCCGGCGGTTGGGTGACTTTGATATCCACGCCTGGAATTCCTGGCGCAGGTTGGTTCAGATTGGAAGAACCGCCGTTTTCGATTATAATGCTGTGACCTTTGGCCGAATCCCTGGCCCTGGCAGTCTGCTGTACGGAGGAATTCATGCGCATCCTGGTCGTTGATGATGATGCACCCAGTGTCAAGATGATCTCGTTCTTGCTGCGCGAAGAGGGCTACACCGTCCTGACCGCGTCCAACGGCCCCGTCGCCCTGGACATTGTCGAGCGCGAGGCGCCTGACCTGGTCATCCTCGATGTCATGATGCCGCACATGGACGGGCTGGAAGTTTGCCGGCGCATCCGGCGCACGATGCAGGTTCCCATTTTGATTTTGTCGGCCAAGGGCGAAACGGCTGACCGCGTAGTGGGGCTTGACGTAGGCGCGGACGATTATCTGTCCAAGCCTTTCGACCCGACAGAGCTGTTGGCCCGCGTGCGCGCCGTCTTGCGTCGCGCCGATGCGTTTGCCTTTGGCGAAAGCGAGGCCGGTTTTCTGTCCGTGGGGCCTTTCCGGCTCGATCCGGTAAGCAACAAGGTGTTCATGCCCCATGGCAAGGTTGCCGAGCTGACTCCCATCGAATTCCGCCTGCTACACCACCTGGCGCGCAACGCCGGCCGCATCGTCAGCCACGACCAGGTATTGGACAATGTCTGGGGCTATGGCTACGACGGCTACGCCAATCAGATTGCAGTATACATGCGCCGCCTGCGCAGTAAACTCGAAGCGGACCCCAACAACCCAATTTACCTGCTGACCGTGCGCGGGCTTGGCTACAAGTTCGACGCAGAGCCTGCCTGAGAGGTGATCCGATGCAGAACGCCCTGACCGTCACGCAACCCGTCTCGCGCCGCACCCAATTGCAGACCCTGTGGAAAGTGCTCAAGCAGCTCACACGTGACCCCCGGCGTGTGGGCAATCTCATTGATCATCGCGCCGAGGAACGCGCCTACGTTGCCCAGGCGTACGGTCTGGGCGAATGCTTACCGACGGTAGACCTGCTCGACCTGCTGCCGGGCTTCGAGGAGACGGTGGAGCCGGTCAGTTTTCTGGAGGGTACCTCCCTGCCAACCGACCTGGCGCTGCTCAAGGCGCTGGCGCGGCGCTTTCCGCAGTGTCGTTACCTGGAGATCGGCGCCTGGCGCGGGGAGAGCGTCGCCAACGTGGCGGCGGTGGCGGCTGCCTGCGTTTCCATCAGCCTGTCGGTTGCAGAGATGCGGCAGAGCGGCTATCATCAGGAACTGATTGACGCGCATGGCTTTTATTCGAGCAAACTGCCCAACGTCACTCATATCGGGCACGATTCGCGCACGTTCGATTACGCCAGTCTGCCGGAAAAATTCGATCTGATCTTCGTAGATGGCGATCACACCCACGAATCGGTGCGCATTGACACCCAGAATGCCTTCAAGATGCTGCGCAGCCCGGAGGCGATGATCGTCTGGCACGACTACGGTCACACCCGTTACAGCATTCAATGGCACATCCTGGCCGGTATTCTCGACGGCTGCCCGGCCGACCGGCGCGGGCATCTCTACCATGTCTCCAACACCCTGTGCGCGATCTACTCCCCGCGCCCCCTGCCGGCCGCCATCGTGCAAGCCCCGCAGATTCCCACCAAGACCTTTCGCGTCAACCTGACCACCGTGTCATGATCTATCCATGTGCATCAAGCGTGGGTCGGTGCAGCAGGCAGACGCGGCTGACCTTGCCAATCGTTCGACGCGGCTCTTGGGGATTGACGAGGACTCATCATGGGTTTCATTCTTGACGGTCTCGACACTGAGACCTACGACCGCAACTATAGCGATCGCGATCTGATTCGCCGCATCGTCAGCTATTTTCGCCCCTATGCTCGGCAGATGACGCTGATTGCCGCGGCCATCACGCTTAACTCGGCTGCGGGCAGCGGAGGCCCCATCGTCGTCGCCAACGCCATTGATGGCCTGGCGCGCCAGTTCTCCAGCCAGAAGCTGCTCCTCTTTGCTGCCGGCATTCTCTTGCTCGGAGTAACCGCCTGGACGTTCAACTACATCCAGCAGCTCTTTTCGGCCCGCGTCGTCGGCAACGTGGTGCTCAAACTGCGCCAGGATGTCTTCGACGCCACCATTCAGCATGATATGTCCTTTTATGATGACCACCCGTCCGGCAAAGTGGTCAGTCGCGTCACCTCTGACACCCAGGATTTCTCCGAAGTGGTGACGCTGGTTGTCAACCTGGTCAGTCAGGTGCTCGTGGTGATGTTCCTGGCCGCCTGGCTGCTGCGCATTGACCGCTGGCTGACGCTCCTGCTGTTTGGAATGGCGCCGCTGGCCATCGTGATTGCGCTCAGCTTTCGCCGCCTTGCGCGCAGGGTGACGCAGCGAGCGCGCCGCGTCACCGCCAAGATCAATGCCCAGATCCAGGAATCCATCAGCGGTATCATGATCGCCAAGAGCTTCCGGCAGGAACCGGCTCTCTACGCCACCTTCGATGTGAACAATCGCCAGGCCTACCAGGTTGGTTTGCGCCGCGGCCTGACCCTCAACACCATCTTTCCGATCATGGGCATCTCCTCCGGTCTGGGCGTGGCGCTGCTCTTTTACCTGGGCGGTCAGGCCACGCGCAGCGCTGCAGTCAGCCCTGGCCATTGGTACCTGTTCATGCAATCGGTTGGTTTCTTCTGGTGGCCGCTGATCAACATC
>JAYRVL010000352.1:0-9546 GCA_041918575.1 Anaerolineae bacterium
CACGTTGTCCACGTGGCTCAGTTGATACTTGAAGTCGTGACGCATGTCCTCTTCGTACGCGCCCAACTGGCTGTCAATCGTGTCAATCGTGCGGAAGTCCTCGGTCAGCAGGGTGATGCGCGCCTGCGTCGTGGCCTGGTACTGCTCCTGCAGGCGCGCGGCCACGCCCAGGGGGTTTTCCAGCTTGAGGCGCACACGCTGGCGCTGATCGAGCGTGCTCAGGATGAACTCTTCCAACGGACCGAAGCGGCTGGCCTGCCACAGCGCGGCGCGCTCGACGCCGGTCACGGTCTTGGCCTTCTGAGCCAGGCGGGCCGAAACCGGGAAGATTTGCGGCCGCACGCCCAGCAGCGTCTGCGCATTGTCCTCGACGAACTGCGTAATCTGCTGAATGTCATCCTCTTGCTCGAAGATGTCAATTTTGTTGATGACGATCACCACTTTCTTACCCCAGTCACGGATGCGGCTCAAGAATGTGCGCTCCGATTCGGAGAAGGGGCGGTCAGCCGAGGTGATGAAGAGCACCAGGTCGCTGCGCGGCACGAAGTCCTCGGTGATCTCCTGGTGACGTTGGATGACCGCGTTGGTGCCGGGCGTATCCACGACGTTGATCTCCTGCAGCCAGGCGACCGGCAGGGTCAGCACCAGCACATCTTCCTCGCGCAGGGTCTGGGACTGCTCGGCGCCATAGCGCAGGACATTGATCCGATTGGTGGTCGGCGTCACTCCTTCGGCCAGCAGTTTCTGCCCCAGCAAGGCATTGATGAAAGCCGACTTGCCGGCGTTGAATTCACCCACGATGACCAGCAGGAAAAGCTCTTCCAACTGGCGCAGGGTCAGCGCCAGACGCCGCTCATCCTCCGGCGTGGCATCCAGGCGTGCCAGGGTGACGCGCAGGTCTTCGAGCAGCGCCCGCTCCTTTTGCAGCAGGTCGGCTTGTTGTTGATCGAGCAGGTTGCGTAACATGGCGGTCCCCTCTATTTGAATCCACTGGCGCCAAACACGAGCTTGAGAATTCGCTCACGCTCGGCCGCGGTGGCCCAGCGCGGTTGCGCGTAATCTTCCAGGATCGTGGTCAGCAGTTCGGTTTGCAGCAGACGCCCCTCGTAGATCGTGTGGCGCGGGATCAAGCCCTGGCGCACGTTCTCGGCGAACATCTGGTCGAAGAACAGGTTGCCCAGGCCGTAGAGGATGATCCTGCGGCCATCCTGGCTGAACTCCACGGCCTGCGGCTGATGCGCCTGCACGCCGGTGACGATGTCCGCGCCCGCGGCCAACGTGGCGCGGAACTGCACCTGGTTGTTGAAGCTCGGCTCGTACTCGTAGGTTTCTTCGGCCTGGTATTCCACCAGGATGACATCGGCCCAGGTGCGAATGTCGCGGATGGACTGCGCCATGGCCGCGGGGTCGTAGCGCCGCGCGCCGGGCGATTTGCTGTCGGCCCAGTTCCACTCCGGCCCAAAGCTGTTGGCGCCCAGGAAGGCCAGCTTGTTGCCGTGATCGGTGATGGTCAGCGGCCGGCTGGCTTCCACATCGTTGCGACCGCCGCCGTAGTAGGGCAGCCCCTCCTGGTCGTACAGGTCGAGGGTGTACAGGAATGGCTCGATGTCGTAGTCCAGCATGTGGTTGCCGGTCAGGCCGATGATGTCCGTGCCCACCAGCTTGATCGCGGCCATATACGCGGGCTTGCTGCACAGCACCAGCAGGTTCCTGATGGGCCGGGCCTCGCACCCCACGTAGAAGGGAATTTCGTTGCTGATGTGCGTGATGTCCGCGGCGCTCAGCACCTCGGCGATCTGGCGCGCCGGGAAGGCCGGGTCCCCGCGCTGCTCGATGGCATAGGCGGTGTTGCGCGCCATGGCCGTCACGCCGGTCATCACCAGGCTGGTCAAGTGCTCCGGGTGACGATTGCGCAGCGGCAGGTCGCCTTGCACGGCCTGCGCCAGCGCCCGCGCCAGGCCGGCATCCCCGCTGACCCAGGTGCGCACCACCAACGGGTAGCGATCGAGCGGCAGATCGCGCGCCAGCACATTCATGTCGTCTATCAGCAGATTGGTCATTTGCGGCATGAGCGCATCGAAGGGAACCAGAGCCAGCGCGCTTTTTTCTTTCCACAGACGCGTCAGGAGATCGGCCGGCGTGACCACCGCCACGGTTGGGCCTGACGCGCCCCACAGGCCGGTCAGGGCGGCGGCCGTCTCTGCGCTCACCAGCAGCACCTGCAGGCCGTCGCCGGTTGGCTGGCCCTGCCACAAGGCTTGCAGCGCGGCGCTGGAGATACCGCTGCGCAGCGTGGCGAACCAATCGGCGGCCGCGTAGACCTGTTCGGCCAGCAGAATGGCCTGGTCGCCGGCGCGGGGGCCAACGCTGAGCGTCGCTGTAACGGTGTCTGTGACGAGGACCATGCCCTGCGCTGCGGCCCAGTCTGCGATGGCGGCGCGCAACGCGGCCGGCGCGCTGAGATCCAGCGCCAGGGTGATGACCGTCGGCGTGGGCGTGGGGGATGGCGTGGAGGTCGGCGCAGGCGTGGACGTGGGCGGCGCCGCGGTGGGGGGCAGGGGTGTGGCCGTGCTGGCCGGCGCGGCGGTTGGTTGGCTGACAACGGGAGTGGGTGCAGCGGCCAGGCGGGCGCCGGGCGTTCGTATCAACAAAACGCCCAGGGCGAGTAAGCCGACGGCCAGCAGGCCGAGCAGAAGTTGGTTTCGAGATAATTTCATGAATCGGTTAAAAGGTGCTGCGAATTTGCCCGCCGTCAATCTGCAGGGCAATGCCGGTGATGAAACTGGCGCGGGGGGAGGCCAGGAAGACCACCGGCGCGGCGAATTCCTCCGGCTGCGCCATGCGCCGCAGGGGGATGTCGCTGACGATGGCCGCGGCCGCCTGTTCGCGGGTGATGTTCTGGCGCTGGGCGCGGTCGGCCAGCAGGTATTGCACGCGCTCGGTTTCGGTCCAGCCAGGGCAGACCGCGTTGACGAGGATGCCGAAGGGCGCCAGTTCGTTGGCGAGCGATTTGGTCAGCCCCAGGATACCGGCGCGGATGGAGTTGGAGAGGATCAGGTTGGGCAGCGGCTGCCTGGCCGACAGCGAAGCGATGACGATGATGCGGCCGCCCCCGCGCTGCTTCAGGTGCGGAATGGCGGCGCGGGCCAGGCGCACGCTGCTCATCAGGTTGAGGTTGACCGCCTGCTGCCACTGCTCATCGCTCAGGTCTTCGAAGACGCCGGCCGGGGGGCCGCCGGCGTTGGCGATGAGGATGTCCAGACCGCCAAAATGGGCCGCGGCGGCGTTCACCGCGCGCTGGCAGGCAATGGGAAAAGTGACGTCCGCGGTGATGGGCAGCACCTCGGCGCCGGTTTCCTGGTGGATGCGTTCGGCCGCGGCCTTGAGCGGGTCAGGCCGACGAGCCACGATGGCGACGCGCGCGCCTTCTGCGGCCAGTAGACGGGCCACGGCCAGGCCCAGGCCGCTGCTGGCGCCGGTGACGCACGCCACCTTGTCTTGCAGTTGCAGATCCATGGCGTCTCCTCTGTCAGAAACGAGAGACACCAGCCCCCAATTCTCAAGAGCGAGAACCGAAGGCTGGTGTCCAATCAGGTGGAGATGGCGGGTATCGAACCCGCGTCCGAAACATTCGATCGAAAGTTTCTACAAGCTTAGTCGTTATTTTGGAGTTTCGCTCTCCGGCCCACTAACGACGGCGTGCCTGGCGAGCTAACCGATGAGTCTTAGGCCGATTCTATCGGTGTGGAATCGGCAGCAGCCTACCTGTGTGTGACGGCGCGTGCAGCGCCAGGAGGCGCCACGCTGTACACACCGTCCTCTCTAACGAGAGGAGAGTGGCCGCTTCTCTACTCGATTAGGCAGCGAGCGCCATTGCGGGCGCTGCGGCGAAACGAGGAGCGAAGTTGAAGGCCTTGCCAGTGTTGGCAGTTATTGTTTTGCTCTTTGTTCACGAGGTCAGAGCGCCCCGGCTTGCAACTCGCAACCAGCCTGCCCCGTCGAGACCATTCATCCCCACGGCGAGGCTATTATAGCACATTCCGCGTCCGAGTTCAAAAATGCTCAGGCCGCGGCGCCAGGAAATTCAAGGGTGAAGGTGGTCCCCTGCCCCACCGTGCTGGCCACGGTGATTCGCCCCCCGTTCATTGTCGCCAACGCCTGCACAATGGAAAGTCCCAGGCCGGCGCCGCTGTGGATGCCGTGTTGGCCTGACCGCCGCTGCCGCGCCTTGTCAACGCGGTAGAAGCGCTCGAAGATGTACGGTAAATCGGCTGCGGGAATACCGCTGCCGTTATCGGAGATTCGCAGGCGGCAGCCGCTGGTTGGCGTGGCCTCCGCCGACAGTCGAACCAGCCCGCCCGCGGGCGTGTACTTGATGGCGTTGTCGAGCAGATTGACGACGATCGCCTCGATGTGCTCCGGCCGTACACGCACCGGCGGCAGCGCGGGCGGCAAATCTACCTGCATGGCAAGCCCGGCCTTGCGTGCAGCCAGCGTCAGAGTGGCGGCCGCCGAGGCCAACACCGGACCGATGTCAACGGCCGCTGGCGGCGCGGTTTGACCGCGCTCCCCGCTCTCCAAGCGAGACAGGTCGAGCAGGGCGCTGGCCAAACGCCCAAGGCGGTCGGCCTCACTGTCAATCTCGGCCAGATAGCGGGTGGCCAGCGCAGGATCGTCCAGATCGTTTGTCAACAACAGCTCGCTGCGCAGCTTGATATTCGTCAGCGGGGTGCGTAGTTCATGACTGGCATTAGCCACAAATTGTCGCTGCTGTTCCAGGGTGCGGCGCACCTGTGCGGTCATCTGATTGAAAGCGGCAGCCAGGGCGCCCAATTCGTCTGGCGATTCGGCGAGCGCCTGTTGATTCAAGTCGCCGGCCGCCACGGCCAGGGCCGCCTGCTCCAGCTGGCGAATGGGCCGCACCAGGCGCCGCGCTGTCCACACGGAGAGCAGCGCGATCAGGATGAGGGCCAGCAGACCGGCGACGGCAAATCCCAAGAGCGAAGCGCGGATCGGCTGTAAAATTGCTTCAAGGGGTTGCGCCAACTGCACCACGCCCACAGTCGAACCGTTTTGCTGAATGGGCGCCGCGGCAAAGAGGGTCGCTTGACCGTTGGTTGCATCGGTGCGCACATCGTGCTGCGTGCGGCCGTGCAGAGCAGCCTGTACTTCGATGGCGATAGACTGATTGCCAATCTGCATGATGGACAGCGCGCTGTCGGCCAGCGCGTTGCCCTGCGGCGTGAGGATCGTGACGCGGGCGCCCGTGTCAGCCGCATAAACTGACGCAATTTGCTGAAGGCGCACGCTCGGCGGGGGCGCCTGGCTGGCTGTTGCGGGCGCCTGGTCTTCTATCTGGTCCTTCTGGTCCTTCTGATCCTCATCGTCCTCATGGCTGTCGGTCACCGCGGCAGGTTTGTCCTTCTCCTCGTCCTTCCGCTCAGCTTCCCAGGCGGCAAAGCGTTCGAATTCGGTCTCATAGCCGCTCTGCGGGTCCTCCAGCGCGTTGGAGGCGAGAAAGGCGGCAATCTCCAGGTTGTGGATGGAAGCGCTGAGCTGCGCCTGGTACACCGACTGTCCTACCCGCAGCATGAGCAAGGCCAGGACAACGAGAAAGAGGAGTGAAAACGTGAGGACGATGCGCGTCTGTAAATTGCGCTGCCAGGGCCAGCGGGCAGACTTTGGCCGCATGGGCGACAAAGGCGGGTCAATCATGGCGCTGCATCTCATCAGGCGATACGAGACGATAGCCAACCCCGCGCACCGTCAGGATCAGCGCCGGCCGGCTCGGATCTCGCTCCAGTTTCTCGCGCAGCCAGCGGATATGCACATCCAGTGTGCGCGCATCGCCGAACCAGCTTTCACCCCAGACGCGATCCAAAAGCTCGCTGCGCGACGCCACCGCGCCGCGGGCATCCAACAGGGCTATGAGCAGGTCATACTCGCGCTGCGTCAGCGCCTGCGGCTGCGGCTGCCCCGCGCGCGTCACCTGACGTCGGCGGCGATCAATGCTGAGATGACCGAGACTCACCAGGGCTGCATCCGGCGGCGTACTCTGCACGGGAGCGGCTTGATCGAGCGAGATTCGGCGCAGGGTGGCGCGCACACGGGCCAGCAGTTCGCGAAAGCTGAAGGGCTTGACGATGTAGTCGTCCGCGCCAAGTTCCAGTCCCAAGACTCGGTCCATCTCTTCGCCGCGCGCGGTCAACATCAGGATTGGCACGGCGCTCTGCTGGCGCAGTGTACGCACCACATCCCACCCGTGCAGCCGCGGCATCATGACATCGAGCAAAATCAGATCGGGCGCTGTGGCATGCGCTTTGCTCAACGCCTCCGCGCCGTCGAAGGCCACCTCCACCGCGTAGCCCTCACGGATGAACTGACGCTGCAGCACCTCTACGATCATTTCGTCATCGTCAACCAGCAGAATGGTCGTCTTGTGTTCCTGGGCCATGCCTTCTCCACTCTCCGCGCACGGGGCTGATTTTCAACACCTCTGCGGCGGAGACAACGTGCTGCGAGAACCATTGACTTTCCCTGGCTCCAATTGTAGCGCCGACAGCCGCCGAAGCGAACATCAGCAACAGGACCGCGCGAGAACCATTGACTTTCCCTGGCTCCAATTGTAGCACGCTGAGCCTGCCTTGTGCGAATCGGCCGGCTGGGAGCGACAGGTCATGTCTCCGGCGGCGAGGCAAGCCGGAGGCGTGCGTTACGGCTGGCGCAAAATTGTGATTCCTCTGCGCTCTCTGCGACCTCCGCGGTGAAGAATGCGGTCACGCTTGGGATGGCTGGGTCTTGCGCGCTCGCCGGTCTTTGTCCAGCAAGCGATACAGGGTCAAGAACAGCACTGCGCCGGCCGTTGCCAGGTAAAGAACCTGCACGCCGCCCTGCTGCGTGTCGCTGCCCATCAGGACGGAGTGCAGGAGCGCCAGCCAATAGGCCGCGAAGCTGCTGAAGTGGATGGCGCGCCACCACGCCAGGCCCACGTGTTTGCGCAGATAGGAAATGACCACCAGCAGCAGCGAGAGCCAGAGGGCGATTTGCCCGGCGGCTACCAGCGCCGGCTTGTAGTCGCCGGCGAAGGGCGCCAGCACCGCCAGCAGCGGAAAGCTCAGGTAACGGTCGCCCATCAGGATCAGGCCGTGAAACAGGGTAAAACCCACGGCTACCTCGCTCAGGAACTGATGGGCATCGAGCAGGGCGGGCGCATGCAGAATGCCCCGGCCGATTTTCGAGCTGAGCAGCAAGCCCCAGACCACCGACCCCCACAGGAGCAGGTAGGCTACGAAGCCGGCGGAGCGGCTCAGGTACCAGTAGGCGTGGGTTTCGCTGGCTACTCCGATCACTCCCAGGCCAATGGCCAGGCCCGCGGCGGCCAGACTCAGGCCGATTACCGACCCAAGCACGGCCCCCCAAAAAACCTCTGTGCTGTCAAGCGTATTGATTGGCTGCTGCCGGCGCGGGGTGGTGTCGGCCGCTGATTCTCCAGGTCGCACTGCGGCTGCCGGATTGATGGGTTGGCGTTCTAGTTTCATCGTCATCACGCGTACTCCTGCTGAATTGTTGGTTGGGGGTTCAGGTGACTCAACGGCAAACGGCCGATGACCTGCTGCCGGCCATCGCGACCGATCAGCAGGCCGGGCAGGCCGCGCTGAGCCAGGTAGGCGCGGCCCTGCCGGCTGCCCAGGATCAACGCGACCTTGGCTGCCACTTCGGCCACAGCGACCGTGGCCGCCAGCACCGTCACGGTGTGCAGGTCGCTGGCGCTCGGTTGGCCGGTGCGTGGATCGAGCAGGTGATGCATGGCTCGCCCGTGACTGGTCCAACAGCGGCCGCCAATGCTGCTGGTGGCAACGGCACCGGCGGTCAGGGCCAGGGTGAGCAGGTCGCGCCGTTCGTCGAAGGGGTCCTGCACCGCGATCGGCCATGGCTCGCCGGCCACCGCGCCGATGACTCGCACATCGCCGCCGGCATCCACCAACACAGGGCCATGCACGGCCAGCGTCTGCGCGACATCGTCCACCGCCCAGCCTTTGCCAATGCCGCCCAGGTCAAGGCTCAGGCCGGCCGGCAGTTCCACCGTCATGGCTTCGGGGTCAAGGCGCACACGTTGATAGCCCCAATCCCGGTCCGGGGGCGCCGCCTCGGGGGAGGGCGACGCCAGTTGCTCGAAACTGCGATCGTAGCCGGCTCGGCGCAGCGCTTGCAGCAGCGTCGGGTCGAACAGGCCGCCGCTGCCCTGCGCGGCCTTGAACGCGACGCTCAGCACGTTCCACAGGAGCGGCGACGCCGGCTGCGGGCCGCTGCCCGCAGCGGCGTTCAGGCGGCTCAGGCCCGAATCAGGCCGAAAGCGGCTCAATTCAGCCTCGATGACGGCAAAGCGACGTGACGCCTGCTGCAACCACGCCGCGGCCTGGGGAGCAGACTGCCACAGCCACATGCCCACATCGGTGTTCATCGCACGCAAGTGGATCTGATGCAGCATCTTTACGACCGTCGTGTGCGGGTGACCGGTTGCTGGAAAACGGGCCGGGTTGGCAGCGGCGACACGGCCGCGGTTTGCCGACGTGACGTCTGCCCGCTGGTTTGGGCCGGCGCCGGGGCGCTGGTTGCTTCGATCACCTGGGTGTTCACCTGGGCGCTCTGCGTTGGTTGATCCAGCCGGGCCACAAGGGCGCCGCCGGCCATGACAGCGGCCAGGCTGAAGGCCAGCAGGGCGCTTTTCCAGGTCAAGCTGGCGCTGGCCGAGGGTTGGTGTTTTTGGGTGGGAGATTTCTGAGGGTCAGTCATCGTCATGTTCTCTTTCGTGATCTTCATGGTGTTCTCGTTCGTACACATGCTCGTACCCAAGCCCAGAGTCGGAGATTGCTTGGCTCTGACCGGCCTGCAGGGCATTGATCTGTGCATAGGCGTCCTGCAGCGCCTGGTAGGATTCCTGCAACCGCGCCTCGTAGGCCGCAATGGCCGCGTCAGGATCGGTTGGCTGCACAGTCTGCGCCGCGGCGGCATCGGCGGCTGCCGGCAGCGCCTGTGGGGAGCTGGCTGCCTGGGCGGCCAGCCGGTCTGACAACAGAATGCCGCCGGCAACCAGGGTCAGCACCAGGGCCGTCAGCAGCGCGGAGATGATGATCGCTCGGCGGTTCGTCTGAGATCGCATTGGTTTACCTCCTGATAGATATCGTCATTTTGCAAGGGCTGCGCCTGGCTACTGTCCGCAGCAGGTTCGTCACAGGCGCTGCAGCCTTGCATGGTTGCATGATACACCTGTCGAAGGCTGCGTTGGTGAAGAGCGTGTAGGAAAAGCATTAAGACCGTGTTAAGTGCGTTTGACCAGGAATTCCAAATGTGGTCGCTGAAGACATCTGGAGAAGACATCTGGAGAAGACATCTGGAGAAGACATCTGGAATAGAGGCTTTAGCCGGTTATTGGGCGCTTGAGAACCCTGTGGCGGACCGGCTAAAGCCTCGATTCCGGGTACATTTGGAATTCCTGGGCCGTTCTCAGTTCGGCTTGCGCGATTGACCAGGTGGCATTATACTGCC
>JAYRVL010000353.1:0-2315 GCA_041918575.1 Anaerolineae bacterium
CGACAACAGCAGCCAGGACATCATCCCCGACCTGACCATCGCCGGGCACGGCTTCGTCATCGTGGCCGCCAGCCCGCAGTTCCACGTCAACTACCCGGTCGTGCCCGCGCCCGTGGTGTTCCTCAACAACGCCATCGGCAACGGCCTGGGCAACAGCGGCGACCGCCTGCTGCTCTCCAACCCGGCCGGGCTGACCGTGGACGGGCTTTCCTGGGGCGCTGACACCACCGTGCTCGATCCTTCCGTGCCAATCGTGCCGGCCGGTCACTCGTCCGAGCGTCTCAGCGCGGGTTACGACACCGACACCGCGGCCGATTGGGTCAACCGCTTCCCGCCCGCACCCGGCTGGGACGGCAGCCTCGCCACCCCAACCCCCACGCCCACGCCCGAACCGGGCGCAACCGATACGCCGACGCCCACCGTAACATCCGCGGTGACGCCAACGGAGACCCCAACGCTGACCGTCACCCCCACACCCACGCCGCTTCCGCCCATCTCCCTGAACGAGGTGCTACCCGCGCCATTCGCCATTGACTGGAACGGCGACGGCACGCCCGACCAGAACGATGAATGGATCGAACTGTACAACGCGGGCGCGTCCGTGGTCAACCTGGAAGGCTGGCAGCTCGACGACCTGGCGAACGGCGGCACCGCCCCTTACACCATCCCGGCCGGACGCCTCCTGGGGCCTGGCGAGTTTGCCATCTTCTTCCGCAGCGAGACCGGCGTTGCGCTCAATAACACCGGCAGCGAGCAGGTACGCCTGCTGGCCCCGGGCGGCATCCAGGTGGAAGACTACTGGTTCGCCAATCCCGATGTGGACTGGTCGTACAGCAAAATCGTTGATGGCGGCGCGGTTTGGACCGACGTCTACCCGCCGTCGCCGGGCGCTTCCAATCAACCGGCCACCTCCACGCCAACCGCGACCGCCACACTGACGCCAACGGTTGGTCCGACGCCGACGCTCACCCCAACGCCCACACCCAATCCGTCCTGGCAAGCCGTGCGCCTCAACGAATTCCTGGCCGCGCCGGAAAACGTGGACTGGAACGGCGATGGCATCCTGGATGAAGATGATGAATATGTGGAGCTGTTCAACACAGGCGACGTTCCCGTGGATGTGGGCGGCTGGCAGTTCGACGACATCGCCAACGGCGGCTCGACCCCGTACACCTTTGCGGCCGGCGTTCTGCTGCCCGCACATGGCTTCCGCGTCTTCTTCCGCAGTGAGACCGGCGTCGCGCTCAACAACACCGGCGGCGACGACGTTCGTCTACTGGCGCCGGACGGCCAGCAGATGCAGATCGTCCATTTCACGACGGCGGGCGACGACCAGGCCTGGAGCGCGCTGCCCGACGGCAGCGACACCTGGGTAGATTCCGTGCCGCCATCCCCCGGCGCCAGCAATCAGCCCACGCTCGGCCCGGTCACGGTCAGCGGCGCGGTCTACCGCGGCCAGCCTGGCGACACCACGCAGCCGCTGGGCGGCGTCACCGTGCAGTTGTGGGCCGGAGCGGCCGTCAACGCCTGGGACCGCTGGCTGCTCAACGGCCTGACGCGGCCCGACGGCAGCTTCCTCCTGGAGCTCCCCCAGGCCCTGGCCGAATTCCCCTACTACCACGTGGTCGAGATTGACCCGGCCGGCCTGACCTCCGTGGCCGCGCTGGCCGGCAGCGGCGGCATCGTGATGGACCCCAACTGGATCGCCATCGGCCCCACGAGCGGCGGCCAGTTCACCGGCTTTGCCTTCTGGGACGACGAGCCTTCGGCCACGCCAACCGCCCTGCCTGCCGCGGCCGTGCTCATCACTGAAGTGGAGTATGACAGCATCGAGCCTGGTACTGACAGCGCGTGGGAATGGGTGGAACTGCGCAACAACAGCGATTCCCTGCTGCGCCTCAGCGGCTGGTCGCTGACTGATAACCTGGGCGCTGACCTGCTGCCAACCCTGGTGCTCACGCCCGGCGCCTTTCTGATCCTGGCCGCCAGCCCGGCCGATTTCCTGGCGCACTACCCGGCTGTCACCGCACCCATCATCGCCATCGCAGATGGGCAGCTCGGCAATGGCCTGGGCAACACCGGCGACCTCCTGCGCCTGAGCGACGGCGCCGGCCGCCC
Organism: Anaerolineae bacterium; assembly: GCA_041918575.1. Lineage (GTDB taxonomy): Bacteria > Chloroflexota > Anaerolineae > SSC4 > Amarolineaceae > Amarolinea. The sequence continues at coordinate 2,119 of JAYRVL010000353.1, forward strand.
GATTGACGCGCTCTCCTGGGGCGACAACACTGCCGTTTTTGATCCGTCCGCGCCCGATGTAGCGCCCGGTCACAGCCTGGCCCGCCGCGACCCGGCCGTGGACACCGATCGCGCCGCGGACTGGTTCGATGAAGCGTCGCCGTCACCCGGCCGCGGCTCGGTGTTCGTCACGCCCACGCCCACGAATACGCCGGAAG
>JAYRVL010000354.1:0-5158 GCA_041918575.1 Anaerolineae bacterium
GGGCGTCGTCACCCATGCTCCCCTGCTTTACGACAACCTGACGGCCTGGGAGAACCTGGCCTTCTACGGCGCCATGTACGATGTCCCCAACCTGGCCGGCCGGGCCGAAGAGGTCTTGCGCCGCGTGGGCCTGTGGCCGCGGCGGCTGGAGACGGTGCGCACCTTTTCGCGCGGCATGGTGCAGCGCCTGGCGATCGGTCGGGCCATCCTGCACGACCCGCCCATCCTGCTGCTGGACGAGCCGGACACTGGGCTGGATCAGGCCGCGGCCGACATGCTGCGCCAGGTGCTGGCAGAGGTGGGGGGCAGCGGTCGCACCGTGCTGCTGACCACCCACAACCTGGAGCGAGGGTTGGCCTGGGCCGACCGGGCGGTCATTCTCAACGGCGGCAAAATTCGCTACGAAGGGTTGTCTTCCGCGCTGAGCGCAGCCGATTTTCAGCAAATCTATCGAACACACACCGCGGCGGCATGAACAGGCGCAGCAGGATGGGGCAGTCATGCGTTATCTGAGAAAAATCGCCGCGGTGTTCTGGAAGGATGTCACCGCCGAGCTGCGCACGAAGGACATCTTCAGCGCCATGTTCGTCTTCGCGCTGCTATCGGTGATCATTTTTCAGTTCGCCTTCGATCTGCGCGTGGATAACGCCGTTCAGGTTGTACCGGGAGTCCTGTGGGTAGCCATCAGCTTCTCCGGCGTGCTGGGCCTGAATCGCTCCTTCGCTCTGGAGAAGGACAAGGGCAGTCTGGAAGGCCTGTTGCTGACTCCGGTGGATCGCAGCGCGATCTACTTTGGCAAGATGCTGGCGAACCTGGTCTTCATGCTGGTGGTCGAAGCCTTCTTGATTCCCCTGTGCAGCGTGCTTTTCAACGTGGCGCTGTGGGCGCCGGCCGTGCTGCTCATCGTCCTGCTGGGTACGATTGGCTTTGCCGCGGTGGGCACCATCTTCGCCGCGTTGGCGGTCAACACCCGTGCGCGCGAGGTGCTCCTGCCCATCCTGCTGCTGCCGGTTATGGTGCCGGTCATCATCGCGGGGGTGCGTGCCACCGGCGGTCTGCTGGACGGCGACACCCTGGCGGAGCTGAGCAATTGGCTCCAGGTGCTGTTGGTGTTCGACATCATGTACCTGGCGGCGTCGTTCATGACGTTTGATTTCATTGTCGAAGAATAGCGAGAAAGAGCGAGAATCACAGAGAGAGGAGAGAAACCGTACATGACCGCACAGCGCAGTCTTCCCCTCACCATTCTGAATATCCTCACCGGCGTGGCCCTGGTCATCTTCCTTTATATGGCGCTGATCTGGGCGCCGCCCGCGGCCAATTTGCAGGGCGCAGAGCAGGCGGCGCAGCGCATCTTCTACATTCATATGGGCAACAACGCGGCGGCCGGCCTGGCCTTCCTGGCGACCTTCGTGGCCGGCATCCTCTACCTGGTCACGCGGCGCAAAATCTGGGACACGATCGGCCTGTCCGGCGTGGAACTGGGCATCGCCTTTGCCACCGGCACCCACATCACCGGATCGATCTGGGCCAAACCAACCTGGAACACCTACTGGACGTGGGACCCTCGCCTGACCACGTCGGCCATCGTTTGGCTCCTGTACATCGCCTACCTGATGCTGCGCGGCGCGGTGGAAAATCCAGAGCAACGTGCGCGCTTCGCCGCGGTCTACGGCATCTTCGCCTTCATGGGCGTGCCGCTCACCTACTTCTCGATCCGCTGGTGGCGCACCATTCACCCGGTGGTCATCGGCGCTGAAAATGCGGCCGCCCAGGGCAGCTTCGCCATGGGGCCGAACATCCGCCTGGCGATGATCGCGGGCATGATCGTCTATACGCTTCTCTTCATCACCCTGATGATTCATCGCGTGCGGCTGGAGCAGTTGCGCGACCGGGTGGCCGCGCTGCGCGAACAGCAGAGCGCGTCATGATCACCAGGAGAACCAGGAAAAACCTATGTCATATCTGATTGCTGCTTACTTGTTGGCGCTTGCCATCGTGGCCTTCGTCGTCGTCAGCCTGCTGCGCCGCTTCCAGGCGGCGGACCGTGAATGGCGGGCGCTGCACGACGGCGCGGAGGAATAGCCCCGACATGGACATCGGCATCGTGCCGGCGTTTGTGGCCGGTCTCATCTCGTTTGTTTCTCCCTGCGTGCTGCCCCTGGTGCCGGCCTACATCGGCTACCTGGGCGGGACCGCTGTGACCGCGGTAGGGACGACGGAGCGCAACAGCTACGTCACTTTCATGCACGCGCTCTTCTTCGTCCTGGGCTTCACCGCCATCTTCGTTCTGCTCGGCGCCACTGCCAGCGCCCTCGGACAGTTGCTCAATCAACAGGTGTACGCCATTCAGCGGGTCGGCGGCGTCATCGTCATCCTGTTCGGCCTGCACATGACGGGGCTTTTTGCGGCTATCGAACGGGCCATCCAGGCGCGGCCGGCCTGGCGCGACAGCATCATCGGCCAGGCGGCGCTGCCGGTCCTGGGCTGGTTCAACGCGCTGCTCTACACCGAACGCCGCGTGCATGTGCAAACCCGGCCCGGCCTGGGGTTCTTCTCCTCCTTCCTGGTCGGCATCTTTTTTGCCGCGGGTTGGACGCCGTGCGTCGGGCCGATCCTGGGCACGATTCTCCTGACCGCTTCTTCGGCCGATTCGGTCACGCAGGGTATGATCGTGCTGACCGCCTATTCCCTGGGTCTGGGCATCCCCTTCCTGCTCACCGGCCTGCTGCTGGAGTCCATGACCGGCGCGCTGCGCCGGGCGCGGGCCTACCTGGGCGTCATTTCGTTCATCAGCGGCCTTTTCCTGGTCTACATCGGTTACCTGCTCTTTACGTATCAGCTTGGCGTGCTCGGCGCGCGGCTGCAAGAACTTCTCCCCTGGCTCACGGAGTTCACAACTCGCAATGGCTAACCTGCACCGCGTCCAACGCCCCCTGTTCGCCTGCAACCGCAGCCGGGGTCATGGCCTGCGCCTGTTGCTCAGCGGCCTGCTGCTGTTGACGCTCAGCGCCTGCGCCGCGCCCGCGCCCGCGCCCACGGCCGACGGTGAACGCACCTTGCGCGTGCCTGCCCAGCCGGCCGCTGACTTGGCAACGGCCGCCATGCCCGGCGACATCAACAACGACCAGGCGCAGCCCACGGCCAACTCCCCGGCGCCCGATTTTGCCATGCGCTACACCGACGGCGCGGAGGTGCGCCTGAGCGACCTGCGCGGCCGGCCGATCCTCATCAACTTTTGGGCCACTTGGTGCGGGCCGTGCCGCCTGGAGATGCCCGACATCGTGGCGGCTTACGAAAAGCACAAAGAGGCCGGCTTTGTGGTCATCGCCGTCAACCTGGAAGAGAGCGCCGCAAAGATCACCCCGTTTGCCGAGGAGTTCGGCATGGCGCTGCCCATCGTCATGGATGATGGCACGGCCGCGCGGGCCTACCAGGTGCGCGTGATGCCCAGTTCGTTCTTCATTGACCGCGACGGCAAGGTCAGCGCGCGCTGGTTGGGCGTGCTCACGCCGTCGCTGATCGAGAAGAACCTGGCGCCCATCCTGTAACGCCCGCCATGCCCACGATCATCCTGTATCACAGGGACGGCTGTCACCTGTGCGAGCAAGTGCTCTGCGATCTGCGCCGCCACACCGCCCGCCTCGGCATCCGCGTGCAGGAGGTGGACATCACGGCTGATCCGGCGCTCTGGCAGCGTTTTCGCTACCTGATCCCGGTGATCGAGACCCCCACCCGCGCCTTTTTCGCGCCGATTGACATGAAAGAACTGCTGCAAGAGCTTGAGGAGGTTGCCTGAGATGTCTACATCTGGCCCGCTGGCTGATCGCGTGCCCGCGCCGCCGGACCGCTTGACGCGCACGGTCAACGGCCTGGTGGCCTGGGTGGCGCGGCATTGGCTGCTGATCTTCAGCGCCCTGCTGATTCTCTACCTGGCCGTCCCCATCGCCGCGCCCATCCTCATGCAAAGCGGTCATGAGCGTTCGGCCCGCTTGATCTACGCCTTCTACCGGCTGTTGTGCCATCAGCTGCCCGAACGCTCCTATTTTCTGTTTGGCCCGCAGCCCCTCTACTCCCTGCCCGAGCTGACCGCGGCCGGCGTGTTACCAGGCCCGGGCATCTTCGAGCGGCCGCTCTACCTGGGCGACATGCAATTTGGCTACAAGATCGCCCTCTGTCAGCGTGACCTGGCCATCTATGGCTCAGTGCTGCTGGGGGGTTGGGTCTTTGGTCTCCTGCGCACCCGTGTCGCTTTGCCGCGCTTGACCATCAAGACCTATCTGATCTTCCTGGCGCCGATTGCTGTGGATGGTTTGACGCAGCTTTTTGGCTGGCGCGAGAGCAATTATCTCCTACGCACGGCCACCGGCGCTCTCTTTGGCCTGGCGTCGACGTGGCTGGCCTACCCCAACATTCAAGACGCCATGCGCGATGCCCTGCAGGGCCTCGCCGCTGTAGCTCGGTAAATTGGACCAGGAATTCCAAATGTGACCGGAATCGAGGCTTCAGCCGGCGCAGTTTGCGGCTTTGCTGGCTAAGAAACCGGCTGAAGCCTCCAATCCAGGTCCGATCAACGCCTACATTTGACCTTATTTTGACCTTATTTTGATTTTATTTTGACCTTATTTTGACCTTATTTGGAATTCCTGAAATTGGACAGAACCAGGGTGTTCGACTATACTAACCTGCTATCACTAAGCGGTAACTAGAAGATTTTGGAGGAGAGTTCGTGGCAAACCATAAGTCTGCGTTGAAGCGCATTCGCCGCAACGAGCGGGCACGTGAGCACAATCGCCTGGTTGTGACCTCGATGCGCACCTATGTCAAGGGTGCGCGGACCAAGCTGGCCGGAGGCGATGGAGCCGCAGCCCAGGAAGCCCTGCGCAAGGCCATCAGCGCCCTGGATCAGGCGGCAGGTCAAGGCGTCATCCATCCCAACAACGCGGCCCGGCGCAAGTCTCGCCTTATGTTGGCGTACAACAAGACATTCGCGGCCCGTCCGGCGGCCTGATTCGATGTAATCGTTCACTCCCCCCTTTGAAAACTCAGGGAATGCTCATCCAATCGGCTGCGGCATAGCGGGTGCAGCGTTGCCCTGACGACGCGCAGCAATCACCTCGGCAATGTACAGCCACGGCAAAAGACCGCGTTGGCGGCA
>JAYRVL010000355.1:0-6645 GCA_041918575.1 Anaerolineae bacterium
ACCGCCTGGACGCCAGCCGCGGCATCGCCCTGGTTGAACCGACCTACGGCGTCTGGTTTTGGGTCTACATCGCCTACACTTATCTCTTTCTGATCATCGGCGCCTTCCTGATCTGGCGCGGGATCTTCCGTTCGCCCCGCATCTACCGCGGACAGGCCGCGGCCATCACCCTTGCGGCCGGCCTGCCCTGGCTCACCAACCTGATCTACGTCCTCAACCACAGCCCCTGGCCCAACCTCGATCCCACCTCCCTCAGCCTCACCTTCACCGGCCTGGCCGTCATCCTAAGCGTCTATCGCTACCGCCTGCTGGACATTGCGCCGGTCGCGCGCGATGAACTGCTCGAAAACATGATTGATGGCGTCCTCGTGCTCGACCTGCACGACCGCGTGGTAGACATCAACCGCACCGCGCTCGACATGATGCAGCACACGGAACGCGAAGTGGTCGGCCAACCCATGCTGCGCTTCCTGGAAAGCCAGCCCGGCCTGGTCGCCCGCTACCGCACCGTCATGGAAACGCAAGAGGAAATTACTCTCGGCTCAGGGCCAAACCGGCGCTTCTTCGACCTGCGCATCTCACCCTTGAGGGACCGCCGCAGTCGCACAACCGGACGCCTGGTCTTCCTGCGCAACATCAGCGAACGCAAGCACGTCGAACACCTGCTCTCCCAAAGCGAGCAGCGCTACCAAACCCTGGTCGAGAACGTGCCGATCGGCGTCTTTCGCTGCACCCTGGGCCAGCAGGGCAGCCTGCTGATGGCAAACCGAGCTTTCCTGGCAATGTGCGACCTGACCGAAACGGAGATGGGGCGCGCGAACATGGCCGATCTGTGCGCCGCGCCCGGCGTCTGGGAACACATCGCCAGCCAGGTGGCAGTGCAGGGTCGTGTAGAAGGTGTAGAAGCGCAACTGCGCCGACCGGACGGCAGCCGTACCTGGACATCCCTCACGGCTACCCAGGCGATTTCTGGAGAAAACACCGGCGCCGCCGGCGCGCCGCTCTACCTCGATTGCACCGCGCAGGACATCAACGACAGCAAGCAGCGCACACTGGAGCGCGAAGCCATCCTGGCCATCAGCGAAGCCGTGCGCGCCGCGCCCACCCGCGCCGCCATGCTGCCGGTCATCCTGGAGCAAACCATGGCGCTGGTGGACGCGTCCGCATCCACCCTGGTGTTGCGCAACCCGCTCAGCGCCGAGTTGACGGTGGCGGTCGGCCGCGGGCAATGGGTCACTGCGGCCGGGCAAACCGGCCTCGCGCCGGACAGTATCACGGCGCGCGTCATTTCTGCGCAGCAGCCCTACCTGGCCGCGCCCGGGCTTCATGCCTGGCCCTTGCCCGATGCCGACCCGCAGGATCCTCTGGCCGTAGCCTGTATACCCCTGGTGGTCCATGCAGAAGCCACCGGCGCGCTGTGGGCCGGCCGGCGCCACGCGTTCAGCGAGGGCGATGTGCGTATTCTCACCGCCGTCGCCAACATTGCTGCCAGCGCCATTCAGCGCACCTCCCTCTACGAAGAGGTGCAGCGCCACGCCGCTGAGCTGGAGCAGCGCGTGGCCGCGCGCACCGCCGAACTGCAGGCCGCCAATGAAAAACTGAAAGAACTGGATCGCCTCAAGACCAAGTTCGTCTCCAATGTCTCGCACGAACTGCGCATGCCGCTGGCCAACATCAAGCTCTACTTGAACCTGCTCGGCCGCGATCAGCAAGTGAATTGGCAGCGCAACCTGCACATCATCGCCCGCGAAACCAACACCCTGAGCCAACTCATCGAGAACCTGCTCGATCTCTCACGGCTCGACATGGGCAAAACAAAGCTGATCCTGGCGCCCCTCAATCTCAACGACCTGCTCGAAGACCTGGTCGAGCAGCGCGCCGGTCTGCTGGCTGAACGTGGTTTACGCCTTCAGGTCGAGCTTGAGCCGGGGCTGCCGCTGGCGCTGGGCGACCGTCAGATGATGACGCAGGTGGCCACCAACCTGTTGGCGAACGCTATGAACTACACGCCGACCGGCGGCCAAATCACGTTGCGCACCGGCGTGCAGCGCGAGGATCAGCAAACCTGGGTTCTTTTGATCGTCAGCGACGCGGGCTGCGGCATGAGCGAGGAGGATCAACAGCGTCTGTTCGAGCGCTTCTACCGCGGCGCGGCGGCTCGCCAGACGCAGGCGCCCGGCGCCGGGCTGGGGCTGTCCATTTGTCATGAGATTGTGGAACGCCACGGCGGTCGCATCAGCGTCGCCAGCGCGGTGGGGCAGGGGAGCACCTTCAGCGTGAAGCTGCTGCCGGCCGCCGCGGCAGCAGTGCTGGCCTAACGGCTGACCACGCGCAGTCCTCCGAGCAGGAGACGGTCGGCGCCCTCCGCGCCCGGCGCAGACACTAAGCTCAGACGATCGAAATCGGGCTGGGTGTAGAGTCCGATCTCCAGTTGGTAGACGCCGGGCGGGGCCTGCTCGGAAACGGTGAGGAGATGGGTGTCGGTAATGATGTGACCGGCAGTCCAGGCGCTGGTCGCGGGCTGCGGAACGCCATCATGCCCCCCGAAGGTCTGCCAGTCGCTGCCCTGCGTCAACGACCCCCCAGGATTGGGGGCTGGGGGGCCGAGGAGATGAACGAAGGTGGTGTAAGCGCCGGCGACCGGGCCGCGTGCCTGCCAGTAGAGAGTGACGGTCAGCGGTTCGCCGGGCAGCAGCAGGCGGCTGCTCAGGCTGTAGCCGGCCAGGGTGATGTGGTCGAGGAAAGCGATGTGCAAGGCGTTGGGCGCTGCGCCCGCCGGCGGGACGAGCGTCACCTCTCCAAAAATCAGACTATCAGCGGCCACGCGGCTGTCTGCGTCAGGGACGAGGAGCGTGACCGGCAAACGCTGACCGGCGGCAAAATCGTACAGACCAACCGCCCAATGGGCCTGATCGGGCGTGTAGGCGGTGGCCGGTATGTGTACCTGGTAGGCTTCGGTATAGGCCTGGCCGGGAGTCCATTGACTGGTGGGCAAGAGACCATCGCCGGGCATGGTGTCGGTCTGCGCGACGGTCAGGCCGTCATGGCTGACCAGGTGAATGAAGATGGAATAGTCACGGGCATCCGGTGCCAGCGCCCGCCAGCGCACCGTCACGGTGGCCACGTCACCGGGCTGCACCTGGCCGGATGTCGCGGCCACCCCTTCGATCGCAAAGGCTGTGCCGAGGTTGACCTGCAGCGGCGCCAGGTTGGCGGTTTCGAGCGAGGGTGGGGGTCGGTAGGCCGGCGCCAGCAGCGTGAATGGCGTCGCCACGGAGAGCAAAAAAAGCCCACCTGCCGCCAACCAGCCCATGCGACTGTTCAGACCGCGCAAGCCCACCAGCAGCAGCAGGCCGAGGGTGGGCGCGGCCGGGAAAAAATAGCGCCCCTGCGCCGCCGGCGCAATCACCATGAAACGCAGCCAGGAAAAGATCAACAGGCTGAGCCACAAAAAGAGCAGAATCAGCGCAGGCGCGATGTCAACCGCTCGTCTGCGGCGGTCGGTCGCATGCACAGTAACCGGAGTGCTTGGTGAAGGCATTGGAGAGGCGTGCGGCATGGCGGCAGATGACTGCTGAAGTCCCCAAATCGCCTGCCAGAGCGCCAGCAGCAGCCCCAGGCCGATCACGATCTCCAGGCCCCGCAGCGCCGTGTACACCCAGGCGGGATAGGGCAGGTTGAGCCAGCCAAACAGGCCCCAAAAAGAGCGCTCCAGGCTCTCCAGCTCACCCAGGATGGTGCGCCAATCGGCCGGGGCGACGCGCAGGAGGATGTTGGCCTGCCAGATGTTCCAGGCGAGGGGGTCATGGTAGAGCAGCCAGTTGCGCGCGAACCACCAGCCACTGATGGCGAGGGCCGGCGCAGCCAGCGCCAGGCCGCCGGCGATGAGCGTGCGCCCGCTGCGCCGGCGCCAGGCGACGATCAGCACAGCCAGGCCGGTCACCGCGACGAGACCCAGGCTGCTGAGCTTGGCAAGCAGCGCCAGGCCGAGCAGGATGCCCAGAATGATGAACGGCTTGAGGCGCAGAGCGGTCGTCTGCCCAACAGGGGCAGCCACCAGATGAACCACGCGCCAGAGCACGAGCGCAGCCAGGGCGTTGATGGCGTTATCATTGCTGGCCGCCGCGCTGATGAACACGAACTGGGGAATGAAGGCCACCAGCGCCGCGCCCAACAGGGCCGGTTGCGCGCCCACGATCAGCGCCAGGGTTTGATAGGTGGCCCAGATCGTCAGGGCGCCCAGCAAAATCGAAAAGAAGCGCACGAGGTGCAGCGCCAGGATGCTGCCGCGCCAGGGCCAGGACTCGCCGGGGCCGGACCGATCGGTGTCATGATGAATCAGGTAGTTGCGGTTGGCGGCGGCGTCCGGCCGGCCGATGGCCGCGTGTGGATTGGCGCGGGCGTAGAGGGCCGGAAAATCGCGCTGGTCCACGGCGCTTTCCCGGAAAGTCGCCACCCATGCAGTCAGGCCAGCGGCCGCCAGGTAATACAGCGGCGACTGCACTCCCTGTTGACGCCACAGCGCGGTCGTCTGCGGCGCAGAAACCGGCAGCCCCTGGCCGCTGGCAACATGCTGAACGAAGGCCATGTGCCAGATTTCGTCCGGCGCCTCGAAGGCCGGCGTCGTCACGCTGTAAATGCCGGCTACCAGCACGAACAGGAGTAGAATCACCGCCAGCCCGCGGCGCGGCTCAACGCTGAAGGTCATACGCTCACGCCCCAACCCGCCGGACCTGGCGTCGGGGTGGGCGCCAGAGGAACAGGTAATAGAGCCAACTGGTTACGTAACGCGGGGCCACGTCCTTGACACGAAAATTGGGAACCCCATTCGCCCGCACGTACTCATGCGTGGGCACTTCGATCAGGCGGTAGCCGCGGCGCACGGTTTTGATGACCATCTCCTGCTCGATGGTGGTGATGTTCTCGCGCAGGTCGAGCGCCAGCGCCACGTCGCGGCGGATGGCCCGAAAACCGTTCTGACAATCGGTCAGGCGCACGTTCTGCGTGTAGTTGATGCTCAGGGTAATGATCTGGCTGCCGAGGAGACGCACGCCCTGGTGCAGGGTGGCGTGCAGTTCATCGCTGCCGCCCAACATGCGCGAGCCGGAAACATGATCGGCCAGGCCGGAACAGATGGGATTGACCAGCGCCGGAATGTCGGCCGGGTCGTGCGAGCCGTCCGCATCAATGAAAATCAGGATATCGCCGGTTGCTTCTTGAATGCCCTGGCGAATGGCCGCGCCTTTGCCCTGGCCGTTGTCCAGGATGACGCGCGCGCCCAGGGCCGCGGCGATGTCGCGGGTGGCGTCGCGGCTGTGACCGTCAACCACCAGCAGTTCATCGGCGTAGGGCAGAGCCAGTTCCAGCACCGGGCGGATGTTCGCCTCCTCGTTGCGCGCGGGCACGATGACGCTGATGCGCTGTTGGCCTGTGCGTTCGATGAGTGTGGGCCGACGCAGCGCAGGATACCAGGCAGGCAGAGCGTAGGTCACGGCAGCTCCTTGGCCTTGCGCCAGTAGCGCAGCAAGCCGTCCACCGACATGAACGAGGGAATGACCAAATCGTAGAGGCTGGCGCCCGTGGTCTCGCCGTCGTCGGCCGCGGTCTGCTCTTCCAGCCAGGGGCCGAAGGCGGCCACGATGGCATCACGCGCCTGCCCGGCCTGCTCTTGCGCCAGAACCCAGGCGGCCGTCTTGTCCAGGTTGGCATCCACCAGGGCCAGGTGGGCGGCCACGTTTGTGACTGGCCCGAAGTGCGTGAGGTAGAGGCGACGCAGCGCGAGGCAGCGCAGGCGCTCCACGGAGCGATGCCAGACCGGCACGTCAATCTCCGGCGGCGGGGTGGGCAAGCGCACGTGGCGGTAACCGGGCAGGCGCGCCGCGGCCACGTCGCCGGTAAAGCACACGTCCTCGACCTGGTAGGCCATGTGATGCCAGGCGTGACCGGGCGTGTCGTGCGCCACGATCTGCACCGCGCCCAGCTCGATCACATCGCCATCGTGCAGCGCATGCACCTGCGCCGGCGGGATCGGCCAGACCTGGCCCCACAGGGGAACCATCTGCTCGCCGTAGATGCGGCTGGCGCTGGCCCACAAGCGGGAAGGATCAATGACATGCGGCGCGCCGACGTGATGGACGTAGACCGGCGCGCCGTGCTGGGCCATCCAGCCCGCGGCGCCGGCATGATCCAGGTGAATGTGCGTGACCAGGACATGGGTCACATCGGCCGGGCGTAAGCCCAGGCCGGCCAGCCCGGCTTGCAGATTCTCCACGGTAGAGCCGGGGCCGGTTTCGATCATCACCACGGCGTCGCCGCAGCGCAAGATGTAGCTGGCAATGGCGTGCGCCACACCCTGAAAGGTCACATCAATCGTATCAAGTTGCCACATGGTACTCCTGCCCTGATCTGAAAATCACGCCAACCCGTAGGTCACGCCTCCGGCGTGACGACATCCTCTGCCGCATGACTCGCTTCCCCGCGTCAGCGCCATCCCATAAAGAAGCCGGCGCTACCTGGCCGACGCCGCGCCGCTTCACCGGGCAGGTGCTGGACGAGGCGGCGGGCGGCACGGTGAGCCTCAACCTGACGGGGCTGGCGCAGGAGTGGATGCGTAGCTACGTCGGCAACCGGAGCGAGGGACACAAG
>JAYRVL010000356.1:0-5969 GCA_041918575.1 Anaerolineae bacterium
AGGCTGAGCGGCAGGAAGGCCGCGCGCGCGGCAAAGCCCTGTTTGTTCAGGTTGGCCGCGATCAGCTCCGGGTAGAAATCGCGCATACCCTGGAAACCGACAATCAGCATCGGTTCGGGCCGGCTGAGGTCGCCGCCGACCTGGCCCAGGGGCGCCAGGAACGCGGGGCGCGGCGCGCCGACAGGCGAGGGCAGTCTCAGATTGTCGCGGCTGGCGCTGCCCGTGTAAGGCACGCCGATCTCCTGGGTCAGCGCGGCGAACGCATCGAGGCCGCGGCTGACGCCGGTTGGACCGAGCAGGGCATAGGGATGGGCCGCGGCCAGGCCGGCGATGGCCTCCAGGGGGCGCTGCACCCACGCGGGCGCGGCGTCGGCGGCCGTCGCCGCGTAGCCAAGCACGTCTATCGTGCCCGCGGCCCAGTGCGTGGCGCTCATGCCTTTGGCAATGACTCGCACCTTTGCGCCGGCCTGCGCGGCGGTCACAGCCGCCTGGAGACCGGCCAATCCAGCGCCAATTACAAGTAAATCAAGCATGGCGGCGCTCCGTTTTTTCGTTTGGCGTGGTGTCGAACTGCCAGAACGTGCTCAGCGGCCCTTGGCGGTCGCCGGCCGGCAAATGATCGGCATTCATCACGCCCAGGTAAATCAGTTCATCCAGGCGTTCCTGCTTGAGCTGCTGCGCCCAGAGGATGGGCGTCAGCCCCTTCCAGCGCTCTTGCAGGAAATCACGCAAGAGCAAATTGGCATCTTCCACGGTGATGGCCTGGTTGGGCAGTGATGTGGGGGCCGGCGCGGCTGCGGCGCTGTTGTGGCCGGGCGATTGCAGGTAGGCCACTTCCCAGGTCGCGTCGCTTTCGCTGACTTGCAGCGGCGGGCGAGCGTTCGCCTGCGCGTGCGCGCCCAGTTCGTGCAAGATGCCGCAGGCGCGATAGGTGCAGAAACCGCCCTGGCAAGGCCCCATGCCCAGGCGCACATCACGACGCAGATCGTCCAGCGTGACCAGGGGGTTGCGCCGCACGGCATTCTCCACCATGGTGCGCGTGACCAACTCGCATTCGCACACCAACTCGCCCTGCAGCTTGAGGTCTTCGACTTCGTGCAGGCGATGCCCCAGCCAGTAATGTCCCTGCTCGACGCCGGGCGCCACGGTTTCGGCTGTCACACACGGTTTGCGGGCGCCGATCTGTTCGCAGGCGGCATCCACGGCTTTCTCGGCCATCAGGCGGAAAGTGGTCCATTTGCCGCCGGTCATGGTCAGGAAACCCTGCACGCCGTCGCGGCTGTTGTGGCGCAGGAGGGTGAAGGCGCGCGTGGCATCGCGACTGGAGCCGGTGTAATGTTCCTGGTAGAGCGGCCGCACGCCCGCCCAGGTGCGCACCACGCGAGCTTTGGAAATGGCGGGTACCATTTTCTCGCCTTCGCTCAGCATCAAATAGACTTCCCACGGCTCGATGCGCAGGTCTTCGGGGTTGACCACCCGCTCATCGGTGGTGCCGATGACGGCCACGGTGTGAATCGGCACGATGATGTCGCCATCGGCCGGTTTTTTACAGCGGTTGAGCACCGTGTTGACCACACGGTGATTCATGGCGACGAGGGTACCCTTGCCGGGGATGACGTCCACGCGAATGCCGGCCATTTTGGCAATCTGTCCGGCCCACGCGCCGGTCGCGTTGATGGTCATGTTGGCGTGAATCGTCATCTCCTCGCCGGTGGTGACGTTGCGCACCTGCGCGCCGGCCACGCGGCCGTTGTCGTCGCCGCCCTCCAGCAGCAGGGCGATCACTTCGTGGTAGACGAGGGTTTGGGCGCCGGCGGCCAGCGCGGCCTGGGCCGTGGCATGCGTGGACAGGAAGCTGTCGGCGGCGCCATCAGGGACTTCGAAGACGCGGCTGATGCGTCGGTTCAACAACGGTTCGCGGCGCAGCGCCTCGGCCACCGGAATCTCGGTGCAGGGCACGCCGGTCTTCGCACACGCCTCTCTGAAAAGGTCGGGGTATTCTCCCTCGTCTTCGGGCGTCACCACGAAGAAACCGCTGGTATCTTCGATGCAATGGGCATGGGTTTTGCGCAAGATGCGGTTTTCGGCAATACATTCCACCGCGCTGCTGGGGTCCTTGACCACATAGCGGCCGCCGCTGTGCAGCAGGCCGTGGTAACGCCCGGTGGTGCCATGGGTCAGGTCACGTTTTTCGACCAGGATCACCTTGAAACCACGCAGCGCCGCATCCCAGGCAATTCCCGTGCCGGTGGCGCCGCCGCCAATCACGAGAATTTCGGTATCTAGGCGTTTCATAAGAGCAATCTCACTTTGGCACTTAGCCTGTTTTCGACATAGAACAGATGTTTCCATACAACAGCTTGTGGTCATTGGCAAATCGAATACAACCTGTAGGCACAGTCCTGTTTTCGCTCAAACGTTCTACGCGACGGCTTGTGGCAAGTGTCTAACGACCTACTACCCATTGGGGTGTCGAAAACAGGCTTAGTGCATCGCTGAGATGAAAAGACCGAAGGGTCGCAAGGTCCCTTCGGTCTTATCACCCTACGTTGTCAGTCGTGAAGGGTCGGCGTCAACGACGGTGTGTCGGGCGGCGACCCATTTTCAACGCTCACTGAATCCGCAGGCCAGTCGTGACACGCTGCCCGCGCTTCTTCGGCTGAGCAGACGTCGCAGAGGGCGCACCCGGGGTCGCCCTCTGTTTTCAAGTTCAGGAAACCCAGTCAAAGGTACGTGTGACGGCCTTCTTCCAGTTGGCATACTGCGCCGCGCGATGGTCCGCATCCATGTTCGGATGCCATTCCTTGTCCTTGCCCCAGTTGGCGCGCAGGTCTTCGACCTTGGCCCAGAAGCCGACGGCCAGACCGGCGGCGTAGGCGGCGCCCAACGCGGTGGTTTCCGCCACGGTGGGGCGGATCACCGGCACACCCAGGATGTCAGCCTGGAACTGCATGAGCAGTTCGTTGAAGACCATGCCGCCGTCCACCTTGAGGGCAGTCAGGGCAACGCCTGAGTCGGCGTTCATGGCATCGAGCACTTCGCGGGTCTGGAAGGCGGTGGCCTCCAGGGCGGCGCGGGCGATGTGGCCCTTGTTGACGTAGCGGGTCATGCCGACGACGGCGCCGCGGGCATCACTGCGCCAGTAGGGCGCAAACAGGCCGGAGAATGCAGGCACGAAGTAGATGCCGCCGTTGTCTTCGACGGTCGCGGCCAGGGCTTCGATATCCGAGGAGCGCGAGATGAGGCCCAGGTTGTCGCGCAGCCACTGCACCAGCGCGCCGGTGATGGCGATCGAGCCTTCCAGGGCGTAGACAGCCGGTTCGTCGCCGATCTTGTAGCCCAGGGTGGTGAGCAGGCCGCTCTTGCTCGGGACCGCGGTGACGCCGGTGTTGAGAAGCATGAAGCAGCCGGTGCCGTAGGTGTTCTTGGCTTCGCCGGGGCTGAAGCAGGTCTGGCCGAAGAGGGCCGCCTGCTGGTCGCCCAGGTCGCCGGCCACAGGGATGCCGGCCAGGGCGCCCTTGGCGCTGCCATAGACGGCGCTGGAGGCCACGATCTTAGGCAGCATGGCGCGCGGCACGCCCATGATGCCCAGGATTTCATCGTCCCAATCGAGGGTCTCGAGATTCATGAGCATCGTGCGGCTGGCGTTGGAGACGTCGGTCACATGCACGCCGCCGTCGGTGCCGCCGGTCAGGTTCCAGATGACCCAGGTGTCAATGTTGCCGAAGATGGCGTCGCCGGCCTCGGCGGCTGCGCGCACGCCTGCGACATTGTCGAGGATCCAGCGCACCTTGGGGCCGGAGAAATAGGTCGCCAACGGCAGACCCACATGGCCGCGGAAGCGGTCCTGGCCGCCATCGGCTGCCAGGGCGTTGCAGATATCGGCCGTGCGTGTGTCCTGCCAGACGATGGCATTGTAGTACGGCTTGCCGGTCTTGCGATTCCACACAACGGTGGTCTCGCGCTGATTGGTCACGCCCACCGCGGCGATGTCGGCCGGATCAATGTTGCCCTTGGCCAGGGCGCCCTTGATCACATCATCGGTGCGGGCCCAGATCTCCATCGGATCATGCTCGACCCAGCCCGGCTTGGGATAGATCTGCTCATGTTCCATCTGATCGAAACAAACAACTTTACCACTGTGATCGAACACCATGAAGCGGGTGCTGGTGGTGCCCTGGTCTATCGCTGCTGCATACTTAGCCATGTACGAATCCTCCTTTGGATTCCGAAACTATGTAGATGACAGACTCTATGGTCTGTCCGGATCGAGCGCGATCTTATGAGTTTGCCCAGGTTTCGGCGGCGCACTTCAAGATCAGGAAGGTCGAAGTGGCGCCAGGGTCCTGGTGCCCTGCACTGCGTTCGCCCAAATAGCTGGCACGTCCCTTGCGTGCCACCAGGGGGATCGTCGCTTTCATGCCTTCTTCGGCGGCCTGCACAGAGCGTGTCAGGGCCAAACCGATCGTGGCGTTCTGCACGACCGCATCCTTGAAGGCTTCGAGGGCCGGCGTCAAAACATCTACCATCGTCTTGTCGCCGAGAACAGCCTTGCCGCGCATGACCACGCCGTTGACGGCCGCTTCCAGCGCGGCGCCCCAATCGGCTGCAGTCAGTTCCTGTTTACCGGCCGAAGCGGTGCCTGCCTGCATGAAGAACGTGCCGTAGAGTGGGCCGCTGGCCCCGCCCACCGTGGAGACCAACGTCATGCCCACCGTCTTGAAGATGGTGCCAATGTCCTTGTCGCTCACCGTGGGAAGTTTGCCCAACACGGCCTGAAAACCTCGCGACATATTAGCGCCATGATCGGCATCGCCAATGGCCGAGTCGAGTTGAGTCAGGTAGTCCTTGTTTTCAGCAAGCACGCCGGCGACGCCCTTGATCCAGTCGAGCACATCTTGACGCGAAATTGTCATGATCACCTGCTATGCGAACGAGTCTGCAAGACTCATACCCCCCAGCGCAGGCCCACGGTCTTCACCGGGGCGTCCCACAGCTTGAGGAGATCATCGTCTAACTTGAGCAACGTGATCGAGCAGCCCGCCATCTCCAGGCTGGTGATGTAAGAGCCGATCAGGTTGCGCACGATTTTGATGCCGTGGCTCTCGCAGATCTGCGCCAGCTTGCGGTAGATGACATACAGTTCGATCGCCGGCGTTCCCCCCATGCCGTTGACGAAGGCCAGCACATTGTCGCCCGCCTGGAACGGCAGGTCGGCAATGATCGGCTCGGCCAGCATCTCGGTGATTTCGTCGGCTGAGGCCAGCTTCATGCGCTTGCGGCCTGGTTCGCCATGGATGCCGATGCCGATTTCCATTTCGTCTTCGGGCAGATCGAAGGTGGGTTTGCCGGCGTGCGGCACGGTGCAGGAGGTGAGCGCCATGCCCATGCTGCGACCCCAGGCGTTGACCTTGCGGCAGACATCGGCTACTTCCTTGAGTGAGCGTCCTTCTTCTGCGGCTGCGCCGGTGATCTTTTCGGCCAGCACGGTGATGCCAACGCCGCGGCGGCCGGCGGTGTAAAGGCTGTCCTGCACGGCCACATCATCGTTCGTCACAACTGCTTCGACCTCGATCCCTTCGTCGCGCGCCATTTCCGCGGCCATCTCGAAGTTCATGATGTCGCCGGTGTAGTTCTTGACGATGTGGAGCACGCCGGCGCCGCCGTTGACAGCCTTGGTCGCTTCCAGCATCTGATCGGGCGTCGGGCTGGTGAAGACCGCGCCCGGACACGCCGCGTCCAGCATACCCATTCCGACAAAACCGCCATGCATCGGCTCATGACCAGAGCCGCCGCCGGAGATCACGCCCACCTTTCCCTTGACCGGCGCATCGGCCCGCACCACATAGTTCGGGTCGAAGTACACCGTCACCAGGTCAGAATGCGCGTAGACAATCCCTTCTAATTCCTCACGCACGACATCTTCGGGCTTATTGATCAGTTTCTTCATCTAGCCATCCCTCACCATA